>NZ_JAUBRA010000035.1:0-70872 GCF_036701555.1 Microcoleus sp. Pol10D4 | reverse complement strand
TTTTTTTCTAATTAACTACTTTTAGCGATTTTATCATGATCTGACGTCTGTCTCACATTTATTTGAAATGACTATATCTCGTAGACCTCTTTGTCACCCCCCCAGGTTCGTTAGTAAAAAACTCTCTCCAAAAACTTGACAATCTTAAAAGATCTATAGCATTTATCAGAAAGATGAGGTATGATATAAGGAATGAAAAATAAATAACTTAATGAATTACTCAGGTTGGGGTACGGCTCGATAATTCCATTTGGGCAAATATTCGTCAAAAACAATTTGCATAGTATTTTTGAAATTATCAGCCACCTTTCGACCAGTTTGATAAACTTTATTAAGGATATTTACAGCTACAGATAGTCCCGTTTTAGTGTGAGTTTTTTCTACGAGAACTTTCACTAATTCTAAACTTGTAAAAATTACTCCTTGACCAGCCCCGGTAATATGAGGAAAAAGTCGATCTTCTATCGGATTATATTTAGATGTATAAGGAGGGTAATGAGCAATTCTGATCTCAATTCCTATTTCATTAACTAATTTCTGCAAATCTTCTTTAAAAATATAATGATTAGCATTATTACTACCTCCCCCATCACATTTTGCCAAGATAGAATTAGCGTTAGGGTAGGTAGCTTTACCATAATTATTCCACCAATTTTTTAAAGACTCACAGGCAAATTCACTGGTATTTTTACTATTTCCTAAAGTTATATATTCTCGGTTTTGTTGAGAATCATAAATTTCATGTAGGATCACTTTACCGTGACCTAAACTCCAAAAATCATGATCAAAAGTAGTGACTGGTTCTTTTGTATAGAGAGTTCCCGGACGATACAAATTCCCTAAAACTTCTTTCTTTTTGGTGTCAAAACTAATAATTGGATTGCTGGCTTCTCTATACTCTGCATTAAGTCTAGCAATGTTTTTAAATTGAGCATCCCGATTTTTATTAATTCCTATTGTTTGTTTTTTTTGAGCTTTTCGTTTCACATACCCATGCTTTTTTAAAAGTTTGGCTACTAATGGGAGACTAATGGTAAAACCTGCCGCTCCTAGTCCCGCAGCTATTTCTTTATGGGTCAAATTAGTCCCTTTGATTAATTCATTCATTGGGTCTCCCGCCGTGTAATTTTTTAAAACTTCTAAAAATGCTGCATCAATGCCGATTTGAGTAGACAGAATACTTTTTCTTCCCCCTCCTTTCTTTCTGACCCTGGAACTCTTGAGTGTCTCTGAGTCCATTTTTTCTAAATCTTCTATTCCCTTGACGATGGTGTTTCGACTGCATCCCAAAAGTTGCATTACATAGCTAATTCCACCCCCTCCTAATTTTTGAGCTTCGATAGCTGCATACCTTCTTTTATCCTTTTCTGATAAGGATTTATAAAATTTTTTCATTTCTGACTCAATTGAATTAGAATAAGACATGGGTTTAAACGCCAATTAAAGTAGTTGAGTAGAAAAATCCGTTGTGAGTTAATCTCTGTTTGGGTGAAAATTGCAATAAGCGCACTTTTTTCAGTATAACCAATAATTCATCAACTTATTTATTTTTTATTCCTTAGCTGTTTCTCTTGCACTTGCGGCTCGATCGCCCTATCTTCTAAGGCTTGCTGTGTAAACCTTTAGCTCATCATTCAGCAAGCCCTAAATAACAAATTAATTCGCTCATGACAACTCCCAAAATCAAAAGCCTCTACACAGACGGCGCTTGTTCTGGCAACCCAGACCCAGGTGGCTGGGGTGCAGTAGTTTGCTTCGCCGACGGCAACTGTCACGAACTCGGAGGTGCAGACCCCCAAACCACTAACAACCGCATGGAAATGCAGGCGGCCGTCGCTGCGCTGGAATTTTTTGCCAATTCCGGTCAAACCGAACCAGTCACCGTTTACACCGACAGCGAATACGTTAAAAACGGCATCACCAAATGGATTCAAGGCTGGAAAAATAAAGGCTGGAAAACCTCAACGGGCAAAGATGTTGTCAACCAAGACCTCTGGCACCTGCTAGACAAGCTGAATTCCCGGCAAATCAAGTGGGAACACGTCCGCGGCCACTCCGGCGACTTCTACAACGACAGATGCGATGAAATCGCCCACAGCTTCTCGCACAATCTCACTCCCGAACTGCAACAGCAGAAACCAACTGTAGGCGAGGCCGGGGCGGGCACGGGGGCAACGCCCCTACACTTTGACAACACAATTGTTTCGGAATAAACGGACGCAACTGGTAACAAAACGATAGAATCCTATGTCATAACTTCTGACCTTCCGATCTCCAACTCTACCATGATGGATTCAACTGCCGATACCCTGGAGAACTTGCCCCGCGAGGTGAGGGTTCAAGACCTCCGCAATCTGATCGAAACGTTGCACATCGCCGACGAGGTTGCTACGAAAGGCTACTTGATTACCAGTTCTGAACTGGCTGATTTGATGGATGTAAATGCCAGCGCTGTCACCAGTCGTGGAGACAACTGGGTTTGGCGAAATTGGGTAGTGTCGCGGGTGCGGCGCGAAGGCAACCAAATTCTCTGGCAATTAGAGAGAATCGACCACGTTAGTACAACTGATTAGTGGTTAGTCATGAGTTATTGGTTGATTAATAACTCATGACTAATGACTGTCTCAAAGCAAGATTTGGCAAAATTCCGTAGGGACACAACATTAGTTGTGTCCTTTTAGTCATCAGTTGAGTAAACAGATTACCGAACATCAGTCCCAGTTAAAAGAAAGAATCCAACTGTCTGTAAGCCCGTGCTCAAAACCCTCATAAAATCAGTGATTTCCCATCGAAAATCTCAAATCGCAAATCGAAAATAGCATGAGTATCAGCTTGCGAACAGTCACTGCTACCAGATATGTCACTCCTTTGCGCGAGGGCGGGTCGCTACCCGCGATCGTTGAAGCAGATGATGATGGTATGTACGTACTCAAATTTCGCGGTGCGGGCCAGGGAGCCAAATCTCTGATCGCCGAGCTAGTGGCGGGAGAGATTGCTCGCGCCTCCGGACTCCCAATCCCCGAACTCGTCTTTGTTGAACTCGATCCCGAACTAGCTCGCACTGAGCCTGACCCGGAAATCCAAGATTTGATCCGAGCAAGTGCTGGCCTCAACCTCGCCCTCGACTATCTCCCCGGTTCCATCACTTTTGACCCGATAGCGGGCAAGTCTGAGGCGGATCTGGCCTCAGAAATCGTCTGGTTCGATGCTTTTGTGACCAACATTGATCGCACGCCGCGCAATGCAAATATGCTGGTATGGCACCGCCGGCTTTGGCTGATAGATCACGGTGCGGCCCTCTACTTCCACCACACATGGAAAGATTATCTCTCGCGCAGCCGCGATCGTTTTCCGCCAATCAAAGACCACGTTCTACTGCATTTTGCCAGTACGCTGGAAGCGGCAAATTCAAAGATGACTCAAACGCTAAGCTGTTGTGCATTTAAAACGCATAGTGGTATAACAATACTTCGGACAGTTTTTAAGCAGCGAGAGTACCATAGGATAGGACTGACGGAAGGTTAGGGTGATTTAAAATTAAATTCCGGTCTAAATCTAACTTATCAATAAAGGTGTAAAGTATATGCCTATTGAATTCACGGCGTTTATAAGAGGTCATGGAAAACACGAATGGCTTGGGAGATGAATGACGATTATAAGCTTCATATTTGGCTAAATTCAAAGCAATTAGACTGGCGTTAAAATGAAAATCAAGGCATTGACCACTACGAGATTGACAATTGGATAAGCCCGTAAATTGTTTGGCATCACGAAAAATAAACTCAATCTGAAAACGAGCCTGATAATACTCAAGTATTTGCTCACCTGTCAGCTCGATATCAGTGCTGAATAATAAAATATTTTTGATTTTACCATTGGGTTGGAGTGCTGAAAGACAAGCTAAACGTATTTTTCATTTTAAAGAAACACTCCATACTACTAATGAGTAAAGCTTAACTCCCGGTTTAAATTCTTTGATGAAGGTTAAGTTTTTTAACTTATTACATTCTACTTTTCCATCGTATTTACGAGGAGCAACTATTTTATTTTTTTCACCTGTATAGAGGTACTTTAAGTTGGCATCTGAGCGTAATTTACTAATCAAATTTAAATTTGAATTTCGTACAGCATCCCAGAACTTAGCGCGGCAATAATAACCATCAGCTACCAAATAGCGTACAGATTCTGGCAATAAAGAACGGGTTTTTTTTAAATGTTGAGCATAGTCGTCAACTCTTGTTATCTCAGGCGTTGAGCATAGTCGTGCTTTTTTTTTAGTTGGTTTTTTTGATTTTCTTTTCCTTTGAGCAGTGAGGGGATTTTTGGGTAGTTCTGTGGGAGGACGCCAGGGTGTTTGTTGTACACTCACACTATAAGACAAATGAGTTTCGACTTCGACCACAGAAATTACAGAAATTTCTAATCCCTCTTCTGGTCTGCCAGCTACACCATTATAAAAGCTAGCTTTCCCTTCAGTTTTTTTGCCACTCTTGTCAATAAATGAACAATCAATTACAGCAATAATAGTTTGCTCAGAATCCAAGGCTTTATTGATAAAGTATTGATTAAATTCTGCGAAATCAAAGTTTTTCAAAAAATGCCGACGATAAGTTTTTTCACTCAACGAACTGTAACGGCTCAGATTGGTAAAGTTTACCTTGCCATAAACAAGCCATATGGTGGAAAACAAGGTCACCATAAACTTTTTTTGGGATTGACTAATCCCTGACATTTGTTGTAAAATTGATTCTAGAATATTCATCAGGCATTTTTTTAAGTTCGTCTATTTTTTGAGCTTAATCTAAAAAGTGCCTTTTTTTGGGAGTTTCGGTTAAAATTCCAGGGATTTTTTGTCTCTGTTCGGGGAGCGTCCCTGTTCCAAAACTGTCCGAAGTATTGGTTCAGGAGAGCCGAATTAATGAGTAAAACTCAAACTTTTAGTTAACTCGTTGGTAATCCGAAGACTTCAGAGCATGAGCCAAAAAGCGTTCTGTGTAGTACAAAGCCAGTTGATTGCTCGGCCCATTAAAAACTGCATCAAAGGCGTGTTCAGCCCAAGGGATTTCGAGCAAAATAGCCCGTGAAGCGAAGCTATCCCGTAGGGAATCGCCCGTGGCTCGCAATCGTTGGTAGAGCGATCGACCAAACTTGGGCTGAACTATATGGTCGCGACCTGCATAAACCAGTAAAGAAGGGGGAAGATTCGGTTTAATATAATTGATGGGAGAAGCCCGACGGTAAAGCTCGTTGAGTTCGTCTGGCGTTCCTCCCAAAAAGGCACGCAAGACGGCTCGAACATTTATGGCATCAGGAAAAGGTGGGTCATTGTATCCCCGAATCAGGTCATTTGGCCCGTAATAGTTCACCACTGCTCGAACTGGAAGCACACTAGAATTATAAGCAGTTAGCATTGCTAAATGGGCACCTGCAGACCTTCCCATAATAGCAATTCGATCGAGATCGATTTCCCAATCACCAGCATGAGTTTTGATATAGGAAAGAGCGGCTTGTACGTCGTCAAGCTGAGCAGGAAATCGATATTTGGGAGCGTGGCGGTAATCAATCGCAACCACACAATAGCCTTGGGCGGCCATGTAGCGGCTGAATTCCTCATTGGAATTGGGATTGCCTCTCTGCCAAGCTCCTCCGTAGAGTGTGATAATCGCCGGATATTTGCCAATTTCCACGGGCCGGTAAAGGTTTAATTGCAGTGAAACTCCGTCTGGGTTGGCAAATCCAATAGCCCGATCGATCCTAACGTCTCTGATGGGAATTCCTCGGAACGCATCTGCGAGGATAAACGGTTGAGGGCGTAGCTGCGCGCGATGGGCTGGAGGAAGGGCTGCTAAATAGTTTTCCCCTAGAACAGCTTGCATTTGGGTAGCTATGGCTGCATTGGCTGCTGGGAACTGAATCAGGGGGAGCAGGCCCAGGATTAGGGCGAACAGGTTACAAATGAGTAAAATAATGTAGACTTTGCCTTGATGCCGTCTGAGCAGGTTCACCACAAGGGCGATCGTATTGATACCGACCAACCAAGGACTGATTTCTGGTGCTCCCACCGCCAAAGGGTACAGGAACATCGTGGGTGCTGGTATGATGACCCAGAGACTGAGAAATAGTGCGATCGCACTCAGGAACCAAGAAATAAATGGCGAGACTAAGAATGCTGCCAATAAGGGTAACTTTTTGCGGTTCTTCTTGTGGATCATCGGATTTTTGCAGCCTAGTTTTTAATCAGTTTAAATTAATCTGGCGGTTTTTATTGGTAACTCGATCGCCTCTGGCATTTTACCAAACCAGCAACTTCATTGACTCCGACATCCTACGTCGATCGAAAATGCTTTAATGTATCGTTGTATTTTCATCTTTGGGGTTATTCGCTGTTTCTGGGAATCTTAAGCTGAGGTTCTCTGGCTCAACTAGCTCTATGGGATCTTACTCATCAAAAGTTTGGCTATTATTCCGATTTTGGTAGTTAGACAGGAATTAGGCACGGGTGTGGATAAACCAGGTTTTTTTACATATTATTAAAATTTATGGAAACCTCAAATCGGGACGCAATTAAATTGTAGACTAAGTGTATTTCTCAGGTAAAATCGACTCTAATCCTTTAATTGCTGAGGCATAGTCTCATGCCCATTCCCAAACTCAGTGAAACAACGATCGAGCTTCACACCTCTGCCCAATCTCTCAAACGGGGTGAAGCTTACTATTTAGCTGGCAATGTTACTAGGGCAGTCCGGCGTGGCAATATGGTGCAAGCAGTAGTGGAGGGTTCCGAAGTAGAACCCTACCGTGTTACCCTGCCCTTTGATGATGCCGGATTAGCATCTACATTATTCTGCACTTGTCCTTACGATAACGGTGGGTGGTGTAAACACATTGTGGCGACGCTGTTATTGTGTCTGCGGCAACCAGAAATAATTGAGGAGGGCCCGACATTGGAACAATTGCTCGATCGCCTCAACGATGTACAAACCCAGCAATTAATACAGCATTTAGTAAAAAAAGAACCATCACTCATTGATGCGATCGAACAATACATTAACTTAAGTGCTATTCCTGCACCTTCAAACCAACCAACCAAAGCACCGCGCCACACCTCCATCGATCCTGCTCCCTTTCGACACCAAGTACGACGAATTTTGCGAGAGGCTGTGAGATATTTGGAGGATGGATGGGAGGAAGACCCGATTACAGAAGAACTTTTAGATGTAATTCAGCGAGCCCAGGAATTCAGCGAACAGGGGGATGGCAACAACGCCTTAGTAATTTTAGAAGCCATCACCACAGCCTGCGTTGAAGATTGGAATGATGTAGAAGAGTTTGGCGCTGAAAATTCTGAGATAGCTAACGCTTTGAATGAAGCTTGGACAGAAGCCATTTTGACGGCTCAACTAACTGCTGAAGAAGAGATCGATCTCCAGGTGATGTTAGAAGCTTGGCAAGATGAATGGGATTGTGATTTCAGTATGAGCTTGGAAGCTTTACGCCAAGGTTGGGATGACCCCCTACTCCAAGAGGTACTTGAAGGAAACATTACTCGGTCAGGAGTTTGGGCTGGTGACGCACCAGACTGTGCTCGCGACTTAGCATTGGTTCGCTTGCAAATCCTCGATCGCCAGGAACGTGATCGAGAATACTTATACTTAGCCCAAGCAGAAGGTTGTACTCAACAATACTTGACGATGTTAACTCGTTTGGGGAGAGTAGAAGAAGCAGTGGAAGCTGCTGCTACCCAGATGCAATCAGCGGAAGAGGCTTTTGCTCTCGTTCAAACTTTAAAACAACAGGGAGCCTTAGAACAAGCTCTGAAAATTTGTCAATCTGGGTTAAATTTGTCAGGTCATTGCCATTACCAACTGGCCACATCGATGAGTGAGTTGGCTGTTGAGTTGGGCGAAGACGAACTTGCCTTAAATGCTAGAATCCAGATATTTAAAATCCAACCGTCTTTTAGCGATTATAGTTTAGTGAAGGAGTTAGCAAGAGATAGTTGGTCAACTTTGAAAGCAGATTTGTTGGCAACTCTGAAAACTAATGAAAGTTGGAAGTTTACTGACGCGAAGGTTTATATTTTTCTGCATGAAGTAATGATTGAAGATGCGATCGCCCTTGTTGATGGCTTGGGTTATTACCAATCAGCACTGATTCACCGAGTAATGGGGGCTGCTATCAGCCACAGCCCCGATTGGGTAATCGCCAATGCTTGTCGGCGTGCTGCATCGATTATGGATCAGGGGAAATCAAACGAGTACAATCTTGCGATTAAGTGGTTGGAAAAAGCCCGCGCTGCCTATTTACACACTGGGCAAAATCTTCAGTGGTCTGCTTATCGTTCTCAACTGATGCAAGTACACAGTCGGAAGCGGAAGTTGATGGAAATGCTCAAAAGTCCCGATTTAGATTGAGCCTTAAGTTTACGGTAAACCCAAGTGAAAGCGACCCAACCCAGGATCAAATAAACCTTACTTAATTTTTGCTTTCACAGCCCTAGATTCCACTGTGAATCCTGGAATATCTTGCAGTTCTGTTTCGCTCAAACTGTACTGTTCGCAAACCAAACTCAAACGAGTTCCGGTACTTTTAACAGCGTTGACAGAGTGAGTCAAATCTCCTTGAAAATAGATCAGCGAGTTCGCTTGCGGCTTAATCTGCCCGACTTGCTGTTTGTTGCGCCGCAGTATCAATTCTCCCCCTTGCAAGTTCGGCGGTACTTGTACGTACAAAACGCTGACGGCTGCGGGAGGTTCAACAGTTTTGCAGTACGATCGCAAAGATCGATCGATATGCGGATCGACGCGGGAACCTTCACCTAGCAACAAAGGGTTGAGATAAAAAGCATTGCATTCAGGCTGTAATGCTTGGTCTAGATAGGGTTTGAACAAAGGGAACCGCCGTTCAACTTCGGCGATTTCCGCACGTTGAAACACCACGGAAAACCCTTTTGTGCCAATGAAATCGCGATTGAGGTTGTTGATTGCTAGATAAGGGGAAGCTAGAATTGCTCCTCGCAAGTCGTTGAGGTAGTCGATCGAGAAAGCGTTAGGATGTTGGCTATAGTATTTCAAGGCACTCAAAAATCATCAAAGTTTAAGGAAACAGCAGATAAAAATGCAGCAATCGCTCAGACTTGGGATTACTTCGTTTCTCGCGGAGGACATAATAATGTTGATTTCAGTCCGCGTACTTAAGTCAAAGGTTTTTCTTAACTGCGGGCGATCGCCCGGAAGTGTCGCAACCAATTAGCAACTGCCAAATATTACTATACAGGCGATCGTTGTGGTGATTCGATTATATTTGCTATTCGATTATACCTGATGCCGCTGGGCAGTCGATCGCCCATTTATTTTAACTTGTGCAATTGCAGGGACGATCGCGGAAATTGCGATCGCATCCGGCCTCTGTTTTATCACCGATTTCTTGAGCTTGCTAGCTGGAAAACTGATGGGTGTGCTGTATAGGAAACATCTTGCTAAAACAAGCAATCCGTGCATTAGGTCAAAATGCTGGGAGGGCGATCGACAAAATTTCAGTGGCGATAGAACGTTAATAAAGTTTACAAATAGAGGGTGGTCTCAAAAATACCAGCAGTCGCAACATTTACTAAGTAATTATTTTAGATTAAATTAATATTTCACAGAGTGGAAAAAAGCAAAGCTGCCATCTATAATTAAAGAGTAAGCGGAAAAAAATAACTTCCTGAAACGATATGGCAACAACATTGTACGAAAAAATGGGTGGAGAGCCAGCCATTAAAGAGATGGTGGATGATTTTTACCGCGATGTTTTGGCTGACGAGATAGTGAGCCATTTCTTCGATCATACAGACATGGAAAAGCAGCGCCGCCATCAAACTGCTTTTATCTCTTATGCCCTTGGCGGCACCAAGCAATACTCAGGCCGTTCAATGGAAAAAGCACACGCAGGTTTGAATTTACAGCCTGAACACTTTGATGCAATTGTGAAGCATTTGACAGATGCAATAGTTGCCCACGGCGCCTCCCAAGAGGATCTCGATGAAGCGCTAGGTAAGATCGCGACTTTGAAAGAGGCTGTTTTGTACAAGTAATATCTAGTGAATGCAACAGGGTTTGTACAGGCACTAGAATAGTGATAAAAGTGGAGATTTCGTAATTAGGAAGCGAAAGCTCCACTTCGTTTTGTGTCGGAGACAATGAACCGCTTTCGAGGCGAGGGAAGAGAAAAGTTCACAATTGAGGCGAAGATGGCTAGAGTTATTTAACTGATATCCCGTATGAGTTGTGGGAATCAATCGCGAGCGATATTATAGCGTGTTTAAATTATTTTCCACTTAATTTATCAATACGTGTTTCATTTTTTATAGTAGCTTATTCGGCGAGCCACGGTATTGCTGAATTATATTTCACTCTATTTGTTCATTTACTTGAAATGCTGACAAGTTATATTCCTCCTTTAGCTAGATGACGGTAGTCAAGTGCGGCTTGCACGATCGGTTTACTAATTGCCAATTACCAATTACCAAATCGTATATGCCGCAATACTTCGGAAAACTGCAAAAAACGGAACAGCCTTGGTCAACAATCGGTTCGGTAGAATCCATAAATAAAACCGATCGCAACCTTCACTTTAATTGCGGCGAAACTTCCCTAAACATCAGCATCCTCGCCCCGAATTTAATCCGAGTGCGAATGTCCCCGACAGGTGAATTTAACAGCCGATCGCACTCAATAACTCTCGCTGACGAAGAGTGGGAAATTACACCATTTGAAGTGCGAGAAACAGACGAAAAAATAGAAATTGAAACAGCACAAATATTAATTTCCGTAAAGCGCGATCGCACTGCCATCGAATGCTTTGACAAATCGGGAAAACCCTTTGCTAGCGACTGCGATCCTAGTATGGGATGGCGCACAGGCGCAACCGCAGGCTGGAAGCGCATCGAAGCAGACGAACACTTCTACGGTTTCGGCGAACGCACCGGCTTTCTCGACAAACTCTCCGAAGTCAAGACAAACTGGACAATAGACGCACTTGACTACAATTCCCTCAGCGATGAAATGTACCAGGCGATCCCATTTTACATCGCCCTGAATCCCGATCGCGCTTACGGCATCTTTTTCAACACGACATTTTGGAGTCAGTTCGACATCGGCGCCCAACAACCGGGGGTTTTGCGGATGGAAACCAGAGGCCCGGAACTCGATTACTACATCATTTACGGCCCGGAACCCGCCCAAATTCTCGCCACCTACACGCAGTTAACCGGCCGGATGCCGCTTCCGCCAAAAT
Source organism: Microcoleus sp. Pol10D4 (assembly GCF_036701555.1). Classification (NCBI taxonomy): domain Bacteria; kingdom Bacillati; phylum Cyanobacteriota; class Cyanophyceae; order Oscillatoriales; family Microcoleaceae; genus Microcoleus; species Microcoleus sp. Pol10D4. The sequence goes on along the minus strand of NZ_JAUBRA010000035.1, from coordinate 59,595 downwards.
GGGCGCTGGGATACCACCAATGCCGCTGGAGCTACGAATCCGAGGACGTTGTGCGGGAGTTGGCGAAGGAATTTCGCGATCGGGCGATTCCCTGCGATGTCATCCACCTCGACATCGACTATATGAACGGCTACCGCGTTTTTACCTGGAGCCCGAAGCGTTTCCCCGATCCCGCGAAACTGATCGCAGACTTGACAGCAGCCGGTTTTAAGGTTGTCACGATTGTCGATCCCGGTGTCAAGTACGAACCGGAAGGAGATTATGAAGTATTCGATCAGGGTGTGGAGAATGACTATTTCGTCCGAACCGCAGAGGGAAGGCTATTCCACGGTTACGTTTGGCCCGAAAAAGCGGTGTTTCCCGACTTCCTGCGGCCAGAGGTGCGCGAGTGGTGGGGCGAATTGCACAAAAACCTGACAGATATGGGCGTTGCGGGGATTTGGAACGACATGAACGAACCTTCGATCGCAGAACGGCCTTTTGGCGATGGCCACGAACACATTTGGTTTCCGCTGGATGCACCGCAAGGCCCGGAATCCGAGGGCGCAACCCACGCGGAAACGCACAATTTGTATGGGTTAATGATGGCGAAAGCTTGTGCACAGGGGTTGCAAAAAGTGCGATCGAACGAGCGATCTTTTGTGCTGACGCGATCGGGTTTTGCGGGCATTCAGCGTTACTCTTCGGTATGGATGGGCGACAATCAATCGCTGTGGGATCATTTAGAAATGTCGATGCCGATGCTTTGCAATATGGGGCTTTCCGGCGTGGCGTTTGTCGGTTGCGACATCGGCGGTTTTGCGGAGAATGCAACCGCCGAAATGTTCGCGCGGTGGATGCAGGTGGGAATGCTGTATCCCTTGATGCGCGGTCATTCGGCGATTAGTACGGCGCAGCACGAACCGTGGGTTTTTGGATCTCGCACTGAGAAGATTTGCCGCGAATACATGAATTTGCGCTATCAGTTGTTGCCTTACATTTACACGTTGTTTTGGGAAGCTGCGACGACGGGAACACCGATTTTGCGACCGCTACTATATCAATTTCCGCGCGATCGCACAACTTATCACCTTTACGATCAAGTATTACTCGGCCCGTCGCTGATGGCTGCACCTGTTTACCGCCCTGGAGTTGAGCATCGCGCCGTGTATTTGCCGGAGGGGACTTGGTACGATTGGTGGACGGGCGAATGCTATCAGGGCCCAACGCACATTTTAGCTTATGCACCTTTGGAGAGAATGCCGCTTTACGTGCGGGGCGGGGGCATAATTGCGATCGCACCTGTGAAGCAATTTGTCAGCGAAGAACCGCTTGAGTCATTAAAAATGCGAATTTGGCCCGGAAGCGGTGAATGGACGCTTTATGAGGACGATGGACACAGTTTTGAACACCAAAAAGGTGTCTGGGCAACGACTAATTACAAGGTGTATTTGGAAGGGGAAAAAATCATCGTTGAAATTGCCGCGCGCGAGGGTCAATTTTTGATATCAGAACGCGAAGTTATTGTGGAAGTTGTTGGCGTTGGCGAACAGCGATTTACAGATGACGGTACGGTGCGGCGTTTGACATTTGGATAACTTTGGCATAAAGCGGTTTATGCTATGGTGGGATTCATTCAGGGCGATCGCTCGATCGGGTAGAGTTTGAGATGGAAAGGGCGATCGTATCCCTCGATCGAGCGATCGCCTGTGATTCCATTGTGGCTAGATAAAATTCATTTCAAGAATAGCCAAGATATTAGCAGACTAGAGCAATCCCAAAAAACATATAAAAATTTGGCAAAGGTGTGGGATAAATTGTAAGGTAAAGGTTTTGAGGGTATAAGGAAATCGTATGGCGAGGCAAAAAAAACCTGACCAAAGAGCGATCGGGCAATACAACCACGAAAACCAACAAAGGGTAAATAACCCACCCGTCGGACTGGTTACGCCAGACACCGATCCAGATGGGGATAGCAAAAAATATGCCTACGATCCTCACCTTGACCCTCAGTTAGTTTGGGCTGGCAAAGCAGAACATACTAGCTTTGAAGTCCCTACAGTCTCGCTACACGTTCACGAACGCATCGATCCGCGCAGCATCATTGAAGCAGTGCGGAAGCAAAATCAAAGTCAGGGTGTACAGTTATCTCTGTTTGAAACACCCGAAGAAAATCCTCCGATTCGACAGGCGATCGAGTTTTACAAGCACAAGCATAATTGGAGTAACCGCTTACTTGCTGGAGACTCGCTTTTAGTGATGAATTCCCTATTAGAAAAAGAGGGACTGGCGGGACAAGTACAGATGATTTATTTCGATCCGCCCTATGGGATTAAATATGGTTCAAATTTTCAGCCATTTGTGAATAAGCGAGATGTCAAGGATGGGAAAGATGAGGATTTGACTCAAGAACCGGAAACGATTAAGGCATTTCGGGATACTTGGGAATTGGGGATTCATTCTTATTTAAGTTATTTAAGAGATAGATTGTTGTTAGCGAGAGAGTTATTGTCGGAAAGTGGTAGTATTTTTGTGCAGATTTCTGATGATAATCTGCATCTTGTTAGAAGCTTGATGGATGAGGTTTTTGGAGTATCAAATTTTTGTAGTATTATTACTTTTCAGAAAACGGGGAGCGTTGCATCAAATTTACTAGGCACAACAGTTGATTTTATTATTTGGTATGCCTCTGATAAAAACAAAGCAAAGTATCGCCAACTCTATTTGGAGAGAGAGCAAGGTCGTACATCGCTTGATCGTTATGACTATATAGAGTTTAAAGATGAAACTAACCGCAGATTAACAAAAGATGAAATTCAAGGAAAAATTCCACTTCCAGAAGGTAAGAGATATCGGTTAACTAGCCTTTTTTCTGAAGGTGTTTCTGCTACTGTGCAAGAGTTTAACTTTCAAGGAATAAAGTTTTTACCTAAATCTGGAAATCATTGGAAAACAACCATTGAAGGATTATCAAAACTTAGCATACAAGGTCGAATAGTAAGAAATGGGAATTATATTCAATACAAAAGATATGCTGACGATTTTCCTGTAATTCCTTTGTCTGACAGATGGGAATCTATTCAAATTGGCACAGAGAGACAATACGTTGTACAAACTTCTGAAGTAGTTATTCAACGCTGTCTTTTAATGACTACTGACCCAGGCGATCTCGTTCTCGATATCACCTGCGGTAGTGGCACAACTGCCTATGTTGCGGAACAATGGGGACGGAGATGGATTACTTGCGATACCTCAAGAGTAGCAGTAACCCTGGCCAAACAACGCTTGATGACTGCAACATTTGACTATTATCAACTTGCAAATTCCCAGGAAGGCGTAGGTAGTGGTTTTAAATACAAAACCGTTCCTCACATCACCCTCAAATCGATTGCCAATAACCCAGAAATTCGGGAAGGCATGAACCGCATAGAAATCGAACAAGCTATTAATAAATATGCCGACCAAGAAACCCTCTACGACCAACCCTTGATAGATAAATCCAGAGCCAGAGTTACAGGCCCATTTACAGTTGAAGCAGTCCCCGCCCCCATAGTCAAACCAATTGAGGATGTTATCAATCCACCCGTTGCTGACCAATCAATTGCCCGTTCTGGCGAAACTCTGCGGCAATCAGAATGGCGTGATGAAATGCTAAAAACAGGAATTCGCGGTAAAAACGGGCAATACATCCTGTTTTCGCGAGTCGAAGCTTTACCCGGTACTCGCTGGCTTCATGCCGATGCCGAAACTAAACCTAACGATTTGGGATCAAATACCGTCAAAGAATCTGGCGGCACTTATGATAAACCGATGCGAGTTGTGATTTCTTTCGGGCCAGAACACGCACCCCTAGAACAACGCCAAGTCACTCAAGCTATTGAAGAAGCACAAACTTTAGTACCAAAACCTAAATTAATCATCTTTGCCGCCTTTCAATTTGACCCTGAAGCGGCCAAAGACATCGACGAAACCAACTGGCCCGGTGTCACGCTTCTGAAAGCACAAATGAACATGGATATGCAGACAGAAGACCTTAAGAAAAAACGCGCTAGTAACGACAGCTTCTGGCTGATGGGTCAACCAGATGTCGCCCTCCGCCACATTGATCAAGGCGAAAATAAAGATAAGTGGGAAGTAGAAGTTTTTGGCTTCGATTATTACAACACCAAGACTGGAAATATCGAGTCTGGCAGCGTTGAAAAAATTGCCGTATGGATGTTAGATACCGATTATGATGGCAGAAGCGTTTTCCCGCGTCAGGTTTTCTTCCCAATGGCAGGAGAAAAAGATGCTTGGTCGCGTCTAGCCCGCAATCTGAAAGCCGAAATTGACGATGATTTAATTGAGTCCTATCAAGGGACGGTATCATTGCCCTTTGAAATCGGCGAGTATCAGCGCGTTGCTGTCAAGATTGTGGACGATAGAGGAATTGAGAGTTTGAAAATTATCCAGTTAACGGCATGATTTTCATTATTTATCACAATTCAAACCTTAAGCAACAAATGGAGGAATAAACCATGCTAATAGAAGAATATTTTGAGTTTTTAGCCGAGGATGACATTCGAGTAAAAGGGACAAGAGTGGGAATAGAAAGCATCCTCTATGAATATATTTATCAGCAACGTTCTCCCGAAGAAATTTTAAAACATTTTTACACTTTGACCCTCGATCAAATTTATGCGACTATCCTGTATTATTTAAACAATAAAGCACTCTTAGATAAATATATCGAAGACTGGCTAGAATGGTCGCACCAACAACGAAAAGCCCAAGAATTAAACCCTCACCCAGCTTCGGTCAGGCTCCAAAAAATCAAGGAAGAAAGAAATAAAAACAATGGCGCTCAAGTATCTCATGGATGAAAATATTGACCCGATTTATCCTACTCAAATTCGGAGCAAACAAGTAGAATTAATTATTCGGGTCATTGGCGAACCTTTTATCCCAGCCAAAGGAACTAAAGACCCAGAGATTTTAGAATGGTGTGAAAAATATGATTTTATTTTAGTCACGAATAACCGTAAATCTATGCCTGTTCACTTAAACGATCATTTACAAGCAAATCATCATATTCCTGGGATATTTATTTTAAATGCGAACTTAAGCGTTGGGCAAAACATAGATGAATTAATTTTGATAGCTGAATGTTCTTTTGTCAATGAATATCAAGATCAAATTATTCATCTACCTATCACTAAAGAGGTTTCCTGATGACTCAAGCTATATCCAAGTTAATGACTTTTGATGAATTTCTGGCATGGAAACCAGAAACCGGACGCTACGAACTACATAACGAAGTTATTGTTGAAATGCCAAATCCAACTGGTAAACATTCAGCCAGCGCCGGTTTTCAGGCGTTCGAGTTTGGTTTAGAAATCAGGCGACTACAACTTCCTTACTTTATTCCCAAGGAATGTACAATTAAATTTAGCGATAACTCTGGCTACGATCCCGATGTAATTGTATTAGATAAAGAAGCCGTAGCAGCCAATGAGTCTCGATGGGAAAGAGAATCAGTTATTACTGATGGAGATTCCGTAAAATTAGTGGTTGAAGTGGTCAGCACAAATTGGCGTGATGATTATGCCCACAAAATGATTGATTATGAAGCATTAGGCATTCCTGAATATTGGATTGTAGATTATTTGGGTTTAGGTGGTAGCCGTTATATTGGCTCTCCGAAACAGCCTACTTTATCGGTCTATCAGTTAGTAGATGGTGAGTATCAAATTAAGCTGTTTCGGGGAGATAAAAGGGTTGAATCAGCGGTATTCCCAGAGTTGAATTTGACCGCAGAGCAAATTTTTAATTGTGGGTAATTATTCAGACGACAAATCTTATTATACTAAAAAGTGTTTTAATATAATAAGATTCCGATCCAGCCGTCTTATTTCACTGGAATAACATAAGATAACAAGACCTCAACCTTTGTCCCTCCGTCACCCAATTATGCGATCTGGTCGATACGTCCAACAAATTGAAGGATACAGCGCCTTCATTCCAGCGCCCCTCCCTCCCGAACCGCCCATTAAAATGGACGCAGAGCTTCATCGCTTGCTCTCCAATGCCGATCGAGCTTTGGGAAGACTAGACGGTGCTACCTCTATTTTGCCCAACCCTGACCTGTTCGTAGCGATGTACGTCCGTCAGGAAGCCGTTCTTAGTTCGCAAATTGAAGGAACGCAAAGCACCCTAGAGGACGTACTTCAATATGAAATTGATGTCAAAGGTCAAGAACGCTTTAAAGATGTGCAGGAGGTTGTTAACTACGTTAACGCCATGAACTACGGTTTAAAGCGGCTTCAAGAATTTCCACTTTGTCTGCGCTTGCTGCGAGAAATTCATGCAGAATTGATCAAAGATGTGCGAGGGAGCGATCGCACACCGGGAGAATTTCGGAAAAGTCAAAATTGGATTGGCCCTCAAGGTTGTAACCTGGGTACTGCGGCCTATGTACCTCCAACAGTTGCAGAAATGCACCAATCTCTCGACAACCTAGAGAGATTTTTGCACGATAACAATTCTTTACCTGTACTGATTCATTGCGGATTAGCTCACGCTCAATTTGAAACAATACACCCATTTTTAGATGGAAATGGACGGATTGGACGATTGCTAATTACTTTTCTGCTTTGTCAGCAAGGAATCCTGCAAAAGCCTTTACTATACCTCAGTCATTATCTAAAATTTCACCGAATAGAATATTACGATCGCCTGATGGCAATTCGCACTCATGGTGATTGGGAAGGATGGTTAAAGTTTTTTCTTCAAGGTATTTTTGAAGTCAGTCAGTCAGCAACAACAACAGCCCGTTCTATTCTGGAAATGCGCGAAAAACACCGCGAAATTATTGGGCAGCAAATTTCCAGTAGCAGTTATGGGTTGCGCTTGCTAGAATTACTTTTTCAGCACCCGATCGTGAATATTCGTTTGGTCGAAAATGAACTGCAATGTAGTTACGCAACTGCTAGTAAAATAGTCGATAAATTTGTAGAAGTTACTTTGCTTCAAGAAGTCACCGGTTGGCAACGCAACAGACTTTATCGTTACGAACCCTATCTCAATCTTTTTGAAAGTAGCTACACATTAATCAATCCAGAAAAATCTGATTCTATACCCTCAACTCAAAGTTAATATTTTTTTTAAGACAGCAAATCTTATGTCATCAAAAACTAACATCGATCAACTTATTATCAATTCTCCCTACAAAGAACCCCAACAATATTGGCACTACGATCGCACTTCTCGCCTGTTTAATCTTGCAGAAGGAAGAAGACCCGCAGGCTATATCATTGCTTCCGAAAGCTCCAAAACCTTCGACGATCCAGGCAAATTTGTCGAAATTCCTCTAGTTAACCAAATCCGTCCCCGCGTCAAAGCTTGGTGCAATGAGGGACACCCCGGCGTTACAGGCGTTACCAAACGTCTGCTAGAACACTGGCACAACTCCGAAGAACGGGACTTCCCCTTCTTTTTCTGTCAGTTAGAAGCCATAGAAACCCTAATCTGGCTAACGGAATCCCCCCCGTCTGAAAAAGTTGGTATCGACATCCCTTCCGATGGGGGAAACTTCAAACGCCTGTGTTCCAAAATGGCAACAGGTTCCGGCAAAACAATCGTCATGGCGATGTTAATTGCATGGCAAATTCTGAATAAAGTTACCTATCCCCAAGACTCCCGCTTTTCCAAAGCTATTTTTGTCATAGCCCCCGGACTTACAGTTAAGAATCGTCTGCAAGTTCTGCTTCCCTCTGCTGAAAATAGCTACTACGAAATTTTTAATATAGTGCCTGTTGGCTTATTCGATCAACTTCGTCAAGGCAAAGTTTTAATCCGTAACTGGCACACCCTCAATTGGGAAACTGAGGAACAAATTAAAAAGAAAAAAGGAGTTGATAAACGTGGTGCAAAAAGTAATGAAGCCTACGCAAGGGAGGTTTTAGGTGAACTTGGCAACTCCAGCAACATAGTTGTCATCAACGACGAAGCACACCACGCATGGCGCATTCCTGCTGAATCCAAAGTTAAAGGTGTCAGTAAAGAAGACTTAGATGAGGCAACTAAGTGGGTTGGTGGGTGCGATCGCATCCACCAAGCTAGAAAAATCCTCACCTGCTTTGACTTCTCCGCCACACCCTTCGCCCCGTCTGGTAAAAAGAGTTCAGAAGAAGCTCTCTTTGGCTGGATTGTCAGTGATTTTGGCTTAAATGATGCGATCGAATCTGGCTTAGTCAAGACTCCCCGCGTTGTGATTCGCGACGATGCAAGACTCAACGTGCAAGATTTCAAATCCCGCCTTTACCATCTTTATCGAGATCCAGAAGTTTACGATGATGTAAATCGTAAAGCCAAGCCCAATGAATCGCTTCCTGATTTGCTCAACAACGGCTACCTCTTACTCGGAAAAGATTGGCTGGAAACTGCGAAAGCATGGAAAGAATCTGGGCATAAAGTTCCACCAGCCATGATTTCGATCGCCAACCGTACCGAAACTGCTGCCCGAATCAAATATGCCTTTGACCACAACAAAATTCAGGTCGAAGAACTCTGCATTCCAGAATACACCTTACACATAGATTCTAACGTTCTGAAAATGGCAGAATCCCAAGAGGAAAGCACTGAGATACAAGACACAAACCCAGAGACTGCCGAAGATGATAACTCTGATGATGAGCCTATTCGCAAACTTTCTAAGAAAGAACAGGCAGAACTTTTACGGCAAATGGTGGATACGGTTGGTCAAGTTGGGAAGCCTGGGGAACAGATTCAAAATGTCATCTCAGTTGGGATGCTGTCTGAAGGCTGGGACGCTAAAACTGTAACGCATATTATGGGGATTCGCGCATTCACCAGCCAACTTCTCTGCGAACAAGTCGTAGGTAGAGGTTTACGGAGAACTACTTACGACATCAACCCAGAAACAAAGCTACTTGAAGCCGAATATGTTAATATTTTTGGTGTTCCTTTTACCTTTCTTCCCCACGAATCCGATGAAGGAACTCCGCCTCCGCCCCCTACTCCAAAAACTGAAATTAAACCCGATCCAGAAAAGCAGCAGTTTGAAATAAGCTTTCCAAATATCGTTCGCATTGATTACATTTATAAACCAGAACTCAAACTCGATTTGAGTCAGGTTAAGCCTTTGAAGTTAAATGCCTCTGACAATATTACCCTAGCAGACCTCGCTCCCAGTGTCGATGGCAAACCCGATGTCACGAAAATAAAGGCGATCGACCTAGAAGATTTAGGTCGCAAACAGCGGATGCAAAAAATCACTTTTGAGGTTGCTAGAGATATCTTTGACCAGATGAAACCTGGCTGGAAAGGTAATCGAGAATACTTACTAGCAAAACTGATTCAATTAGTCGAACAATTCATCCACTCAGATTTTATCCAAATTACTCCGCCATTGTTCAATCGAGACGAAATTCGACGACGTATCCTGATCACTCTTAATCTGAGAAAAGTCGTTGAACACATCTGGAACGCTATTTATTTAGAAAATACAGAAAGAATTGAACCAGTTTTTGATCCAGTTCATCCAATCCGATCTACAGGTGATATGCGTTCGTGGTACACAGGTAAACCTTGTGAGTACACTCGTAAATCTCACATCAACTGCTGCGTCTTTGACAGTACATGGGAAGCCAGCGAAGCCTACGAACTCGATAGAGAAAGAAACGCTCATATTGTAGATGCTTGGGTGAAAAACGATCACCTTGGATTTGAGATTCTCTATATTTTTGGCGGAGTTGTTCGGAAATATCGCCCCGACTTTATAGTTCGTCTGAAAAATGGCAATTTTTTGATTCTAGAAACTAAAGGGCAACAAACTCGTCAAGATGAGGCTAAATGGGTATTTCTCGATCAGTGGATTAAAGCTGTTAACCAGCATGGTGGTTTTGGTTATTGGCAGTATGATGTATCCACAAATCCGGCTGATGTTGGATTAATCTTGGAAAAAGCTGCATTTCAGTTGAGATAAAGTTACTATAATATACCATCCGGGGATGAGTAGACCCGACACCTACCCACAAATAATGCAACCCATCCAAATTACCACATTCCAAGCTTTGCGGCGCAGCTTGAGCCTGATAATCAAAGCTGCACCCATTGAACTCCGCAATTTAATATTACTCAATATCATTCGCGGTACAGCCCCATCTGGCGTACTATTTTTAGATAAATTAATCATTGATGAAGTCTCTCGCTTGCTGTCGCAACCCAAAACAGCACAGCCCTTAGCTTTGATACTTTCTCATCCAATATTGCTGTGGAGTATTGCCGGAGTCTTAACTCTCAAATTAGTCAGCGATTCCATCGATACAATGAGTTCCTTTACAGTAACATCTTTGCGCGATCGCCTTCAAGGCGCAGTTGAAGGAAAAGTCCTGGAAAAAGTCGCCAATTTCGACGATATCGCCCTGTTTGAAAACCCAGAACTCTTAAATATTGTAGAACTCGCAAAAACCGGAGTATCCCGAATACAACAACTAGCATTCAGCATCAGCATGACAATCACCGGAATTTTTATATTTATTCCATCTGTCAGCCTTGCTGCTGCTATAGCGTGGTGGGTACCCGTGCTGATGTTAATCTCATCACTTCCCTCAATTTACATCGAAAGAAAATATACCAGAATCATCTGGAGAGTTCAAAAAAAGCAAGCTAAAATTAGTCGCGAAATGAACTTGTCATCACGAGTATTAACTGGGGAAGAATACGCTAAGGAATTGCGTTTGTTTGGGCTGCAAGAACTTTGGCTGAAACGCTGGCAAAGTCAGTTTGTGCAGTTTTTTAGCGAGATGCAGGGCATCCGAAAAAAAGCATCAATCATTGTACTGTTGTGGTCGATATTTAGTAGAATAGGAGTAGCTTTGCCTTTTGTTTATGTAGTAATGGGAGCTTTGGGAGGGCGCTATACTTTGGGGGATTTGGCGCTATATTCTGGTTTGATTGTCCAAGTAGAAAACAGTTTAGAATTATTGATTAATAGTTACACTAATTTGTACGATATTGGCCTCGGTGTCAGTCCGATTTTTCAACTGTTGGATCTGAAGCCAGAATTGCAGTCTCCGCTGGTAAATGTAGCATCTCGCTTGCCAAACTTGCCGGATAGCAGCCAAGATGTTGAGGTGAGAAAAGATAAAATTGGCATCGAAATTAAGGATTTATCTTTTGGCTATCCCGGTAGCACTAAAAACACAATTACAGATATCAACTTAACCATTAATCCGGGGGAAATGCTAGTGCTTGTTGGTGAAAATGGCGCGGGTAAAACAACTCTTGGCAAACTCCTCGGTCGCCTGTACGACCCGACAAGTGGTACGATCGACTGGAACGGCAAAGATTTGCGATCGTACTCTCTAGCATACGTGCGATCGCGCATCGCTGTCGTTATGCAAGATTACGCCCGTTTCCCCTCCACAGTCCGCGAAAACGTCGGTTTCGGCGACTTGCTTTCACTGTCAGATGACACCGCAATTAATGAAGCTATTTCCGAAGCAGGAATTAGCGCCAAAGTCAATAGTCTTTCCGCAGGTTTAGAGACACCGTTGGGGAAACAATTAGAAGACGGCATAGACTTATCGGGGGGACAGTGGCAAAGAATTGCGATCGCCCGCGCCTTAATGCGGCTTTCTACAGCCGAAGTGCTAATTTTTGACGAACCAACCGCCGCCCTCGACCCCAAGACAGAACACGAAATTTACAGCATCTTCCGCCAAATAGCCGCCGGGAAAACAACCATAGTCATCAGTCACAGATTGGGATTAGCAAAAATAGCCGATCGCATCGCCGTCATGGAAAATGGTAAAATAGCAGAAATAGGAACTCACGACGAATTGATAGCATCAAACGGAATTTACTGCTCAATGTTCACCCGTCAAGCTAGTAGCTATATTTAGAGTTAAACAAACAGTCCGCCAGGGTTGAAAACCCCGGCCTCATATCTCCCCAGTCGGTTTCAACCGACTGGGGAGATATTGCAATGCTGGTTCAAAAATGTGTCTTTCAGTCATCTTTGAGAGGACTTTTGCTATGAGACGGGGGTTTTCAACCCGGCGGATTTGTGGGTTAGCGTGGGGAATCTGGCGCGGGTGATTGCGATCAATTATCGCGGATTTGCGATCTAATTTCTCTCGTTAGGTGGCGAGAAACCGAGTTCCTGCGACAATTTTCAGTTGAGTACGAGAAATATCGGAAGAAACGCGGTTTCTGGGATGATTGTGCGAGATAGATTTATGATAGATTAATCTCATTTGTTTTGTGGCAAAGTCTCGATCCCCCCTAGCCCCCCTTAAAAAGGGGGGGACAAAAGTCAAATACAAATTCCCGCTTCTTAACGAGGGGACAAAAGTTCGATTCAAAGTCAACCCCTACTCCCCTTCTTAAGGGGGATTTAGGGGGATCTAGCCTTCGAGGTAAAGCAGAGATACCTGTTTTACTGTTGAATGCGATCTAATTGAGAAAATTGTCAGAAAGTGCGAGCTATAATAAAACCAACCTAGTTGGCGATAATATCAACGATGGAAACTATAACTCTCAACCTACCTGCAGCCGTCGCTTTAACCGACGAACAATTTTATCAATTGTCCATCGCTAATGAAGAGTGGCGATTAGAACAAACCCCAGAAGGAGAACTAATTATTATGCCTCCAACAGGCGGCGAAAGCGGCATCAGAAATTCCGATTTGACTACAGACCTAAATTTGTGGAATCGTCAGACTCGATTAGGAAAAGTCTTTGACTCTTCCACTGTCTTTCAATTACCCAACGGTGCGAAGCGTTCCCCTGATGCTGCTTGGGTACTCCTAGAACGTTGGGAAGCATTATCCGCAGAAGATAAGCGCAAATTTCCTCCCCTGTGCCCGGACTTTGTAATAGAATTGCGTGAAGCGAAGCTATCCCGTAGGGAATCGCAAACTGATTCCCTAGAAACATTGCGGGCTAAAATGCGGTATTATCAAACTAACGGCTGTCGCTTAGGTTGGCTAATTGACCCCCAAACGCCTTTAGTAGAAATCTATCGCTTGTCTGAAGAGGTAGCAGAAGTTATTAATTTCTCTTTTGACCAACCGCCTACACTTTCGGGTGAAGATGTACTTCCCGGATTTCTTCTAGATCTTACACCTATTCTCAATCCTTGAATCTAGATCCAGAACTGTCGCCAAAGTGGCGAGAAACCGGGTTTCTGCGACAATTTGGGTTGAGTACGAAAAATAAGGGAAGAAACCCGGTTTCTGAGATGAGCCTCCATCCACAAAAATGATCAGCAATTATCTCCCCGTCAACGTATCAGCATAAGGATCGGGCAAAGCTTGCTGCACTTCCAAAAGCGGCAAAGGATCTCCAGTCAACGGTTGACTAATCAAATTTTTTTTTACCCCATCCCCCCGGCGATCGCGCTCTTGCAAATGCGATAATTCCTCTTGATAAACCGCAACAATCCGCGCCAAACTCGCCGCCAAATCATCCCAGTTCTCATCTCCCACCAACTTCTCAGAAATTCCCTCAAATAACTCTCCCGCTTGCTTTTTTTGAACATAAGCTTTCAACAGCTTTCCCGACTTTTGCAAAACGGCCTGATAAATATCCCCATCCGACCACCACAGCCCCTGTTGACTCAGTAGCCAAGTCAAAATATACTCGCGAGCGTGTTGCTCCTTCACCCAGGCCGCGAGATACTGCAAATCTTCCATAGTTACAACCGTCTCCTAAAATTTCCTTAAAATGTCCGCTTGTTTGTATCTACCGTTACTGCGATCGACATAATACCTGCCTTATCATCACCTGCCCGCGTCATTAATATCCCTTAAATCTTAAAAAAACCCTACTGATTTACCAAACAGCAATTCTGAGAATATAAAAATAAACCTAAACCTCCTAGGTCTATTGTCCAATACTTTTAGTCCACCGGAAAGCGCTACACCCCGCCTCGCTTTCCTCTCTCGCAAACCTATCATCAAGCGGGAACAACAAGCGGGTTATTAGCATGACAAAGCAAAATTTTGGTTTAATCGGTCTAGCAGTGATGGGCGAGAACCTCGCGCTCAACGTCGAAAGCAGAGGCTTCTCCGTGGCTGTATACAACCGCACAGCAGCTAAAACCGACGAATTCATGGCCAAACGCGCCCCCGGCAAGAACATTGTAGCCGCCAAGACTCTGACAGAATTCGTCGATGCCCTAGAAACCCCGCGCAGAATCTTAGTCATGGTGCAAGCTGGGAAAGCCGTAGATGCAGTTATTGACCAGCTTAAACCCATGCTGTCACCGGGCGACATGATTATTGACGGCGGCAACTCGCTCTACGACGACACCGAACGCCGCACCAAAGATTTAGAATCGATGGGACTGGGATTTGTTGGCATGGGCATCAGCGGCGGCGAAGAAGGCGCCCTCAACGGTGCTAGCCTGATGCCCGGTGGCACGCGCACTGCTTACGGCCTACTAGAGCCAATTCTCACCAAAATTGCGGCTCAAGTAGATGACGGCCCCTGCGTCACATTCATCGGCCCTGGTGGCGCCGGCCACTACGTGAAGATGGTTCACAACGGCATTGAGTACGGGGATATGCAGCTCATTGCTGAAGCCTACGATTTGCTCAAAAACGTTGGTGGATTGGACGGCAAGCAGTTGCAGGAAGTTTTTGCCGAATGGAACACCACAGACGAACTCAACTCGTTTTTGATTGAAATTACGGCTAACATTTTCAAGTATATTGACCCAGAAACTAAGCAACCCTTAGTTGAGGTAATTATGGACGCAGCCGGTCAAAAAGGCACCGGCCGCTGGACTGTAATGAGTGCTTTAGAATTGGGCGTGAGCATTCCCACAATTATTGCTGCTGTGAATGCGAGAATCATGTCTTCTTACAAAGACGAGCGCGTTAAAGCTTCCCAACAACTGACCGGGCCTAGCGGCAAGTACGAAGGCGATACTAAAGAGTTTGTGAACAAAGTTCGGGATGCGCTTTACTGCTCGAAGATTTGCTCCTACGCGCAAGGCATGGCGCTGTTGAGCGCGGCATCGAAGTCGTACAACTATGACTTGAGTTTGAGCGAAATTTCCCGAATTTGGAAAGGTGGCTGTATAATTCGGGCTGGATTTTTGGACAAGATTAAAACAGCTTTTAAGGACGAGCCAACGCTGCCGAATTTGCTGTTAGCGCCGGAGTTCAAACAGAGCATTCTCGATCGCCAATCGGCTTGGCGGGACGTGTTAGCTACTGCTTGCCAACTGGGGATTGCAGTGCCAGCATTTAGCGCCTCGCTGGACTATTTCGACAGCTATCGGCGTGCTCGATTGCCACAAAACCTCACGCAAGCTCAGCGTGATTATTTCGGGGCTCACACCTACGAACGCACCGACAAACCGCGCGGTGAATTCTTCCACTCAGAGTGGACGCAAGTTGCTGAAGAGTCGCTGCAAACCGGTACTACCGACTAATTAATTTTTGTAGGGTGCGTTTCGGCGCACCTTACTAATTAATTATTCTGGTGTTGCTGCTTTGACGTTTGTTTTTGAGATAGTTTTAATATATTCGTCGTTAAAGAGCGATGGCGTCGTTTGTAGTAATTTATGTAATTTCATGAAACCTTTTATAGTAAAAGCCGCTGCCGTTTTCGGTGTGATTGCAACATCGGTATTGGATACATTGAAAGAAGAAGAGTCAAGAAAACGTTTATTAGACAGTGGTATTCTGGAAGTAGATGAAATGACGGGAAAAGAGTTTGAAAATTTTCTATATCTTTATTTTATAAACTTTGGTTATAGTGTTAAGTTAACTCAAGATAGTCAAGATTATGGGGCGGATTTAATTTTATACAAAGATGGATCAACAACTGTCGTTCAAGCGAAGAGAAGCAAAAACCCAATTGGTATTAAAGCAGTTCAAGAAGTAGCAGGAGCCGTCAGACATTACAAAGGGAATAAAGGAAGAGTAATCACGAACAATAGATTTACAGAAAACGCTTACAATCTTGCTAAATCTAACGACGTAGAGTTCTGGGATAGAAAAAGACTCATCGAATTCATCCTGACAGCTAAGAAGTGTAAATAATTTATCTACCCAAGTAAGTTATATATAAAAGATGCACTGCTTTCTCAGTATCTTTAATTTCACTTATTCATCATGTTACAAATTTCTAATACTGTGTTCATTCCTGATGGCGAAATCGAGATTAGTGCGATTCGCTCTCAAGGCGCGGGGGGGCAAAATGTAAATAAGGTGGCCAGTGCTATTCACTTGCGCTTTGATATCCCAGCTTCCTCTTTGCCCGATCGCTACAAGGAGCGTTTGTTGCAAATCAATGACCAGCGCATCACCTCCGAAGGTGTGATTGTCATCAAAGCCCAGGAACACCGCAGCCAGGAACAAAACCGGGAGGAGGCTTTGAGACGGCTGCAAGAACTGATTAAAAGTGCGATCGTCATACCGAAAAGGCGCAAACCCAGCAAAGCGACTCGTAGTTCCCAGCGCAAGCGTCTCGACAGCAAAACCAAGCGAGGGCAGATTAAAGCTCTGAGAGGGAAAGTCACCGATTGAGGGATGAAAGGTCGATCGGGCTTTTTGAGTTTTTACTTCTCAGTCAGGATTTGGTGGGCCTAAGTCGTCAGGCAAATCGTTAAGGGTTTTTCCCAAAGCTTTGCAAAGAGCTTTCATTTGAGCAATGGTCAGTTCTGGTTCGTCTAGTCCTCGTTCCCAGTTACTGATTGCTTGTTGACTTAGGGTTTTTGCGCCCGTTTTGTCGGGAATTTGTTTTGCTAAAGCTGCTTGCGATAAACCAACAGCCTCTCGCAAGATTTGCAGTGCTGGTATATCTTTGGACTCTTGAGTTTGTTTCTTTCGGGGCATATCATGGGAAATTTACAAGCAAACTTGTTGACAACCGCGAGGTTTACAAGTATCCTTGTTAAAGATAGAGACAACAGAAAGGCCGCTGCTTTAGCCGGACGGTGGAAACGCTTTGGTTTAGCAAGCTGCCCTATTTGTAGTTTCTACCCATTATGCCTGCATAGCCCAACCTATTTTCCGGGCTTGGTTGCATGACTCAAACCCGTTTCCCTAGACATTTCCGAACCCCTGCGGGTTAGTTGTCGTTCTGCGAGGGCGATCGACTTGGTAAGTCATCGGGAATTTTAGTTACATCTAATCCTAAAAGCTCAAACATAGTTTTTAGAGAAACCTGGTACAGGTTAGCCATAGCAAGTATGTTTTCAGCATTAGGTAGAGCCTTGCCTAATTCCCAGTCAGCTTGTCTTCGCTCGGAAATTCCGATTTTTTCTTTGACTTGAGGGCGTGTTAGTCCAGCTTGTTCTCTGAGTAGTCTCAATGGAGACTTCTCCTTTTCTTGTAAATCTTCTTCTATCATAGGACGAAATATTCATGAAGCTTACGTCTTGACAAAGGCTTGAATAAGACGTAAACTTCATGTTGGTAGGCAAAACAAAGGCCGCTCAACGAGCCTCCAAGGTCAAAATGCAGGTTTGAAGAACCGCCTTATTTGTTGTGTCTATCAATTATGCCTGCATACCCAAGCGTATTTTCGGGGGTTGGGCGCATACCTCAAGCCCCTTTTTTCTCAACGCCGAGGAGGTGGTGCTATGTAAAAGGTCGATCGACCTCACAGGAGTGCCCAACTCAAAATTGTATCAAAGATCCAGCCCAAAACTTATACTTTGCGATCGCACAACTTCCGTGGTATCGTGCCATTTCTCGAACCATTCCAGATCATGCCCACATCCATTGACAACTTCTACCTAGGCGATGTCGCCTCCAACTTTCACTTTGCAGGCCCGCTGCTAGACTTTGAAGAAGAAATCCAGAATCAATCTCCCTTTCACGATTTAGACTACCTGACAGGCGAAATTAAAAGGGGATTCCTAGACTACGTGCGTCAAGGAATCATGCTGGACGCCATCCGAAAGCTGCGATTGTACAAAGACAAATTCAAAACTTTTAAAACTTACTGTGAGCAAGCATTAGGCAGGCAGTATTTTTACTGCACGCAAATTATTAAATCGGCGAGTATTTGCCTGCGCTTAATTAAAGCAGGATTTGAGATTTTGCCTAGCTGCGTTGCTCAAGTTGTCCCTTTGTTCAAACACGCAATCACCGACCAATACGGCGACAGTCCTTTACAGGAAAAGTGGCAAGAAGTTGTCGATGTCATACCCAAAGAAAGGATTACCGCAGTAACTATTGCCGAAACCGTTGACAACAATCCCAACCTGCGGCTCAAACAAATTCGGATTAAAACCGACACTTACGCCCTTTTAACGAAAAAAGCAGCCGCAGCCGGACTATCAATTTCGGAATTTTTGGCAAGGTTGGTTGACGAATACAATCCCAGAAATTTAGAGCAGCCAGTGGAACATACTCCCGAACAAGAGGAGATTTTAGACCAATTAGACGCGGAGTTTAAGAAGCCAGCAACGGGAAAGGCTTCAACTTCTGCCCAAGGAAAAGTTAAGTCTAAAGGTTTTGGAGTCAAAGTTGAGCCTAAAGGTGGTAAAACGGAAGTGAAGGCGAAAACTTCGGAAAGGGAAGTTAAGGCAAAAACTTCGGAAGGTGAAGTTAAGTTTAAAAATCGGCAAGCTGAAATCAAAGCCGAGAAACAGTCGAATTCATTTAATGAGAAAAATCATGAAGTCATCTGCCCAAAATCCTATCATGCGTCAACTGAAATTAATGGAGGCTCAACTGAACGAAATTCACTGCCACCTTATTAAAGCCAGTGTGTTGAATTGGTGGCAAATAGTTTTGCCTGACGGTCAGAAAATTGCGATCGAGCACGCGGGCGGCGGACACTGGATTTTTCGGGCTAACGGGCTTGAGAAATTTCATCCAGAAGTGCGGCTAGCGGTGTTAAGGGCGATCGCCGAAGGCTGTCGCAGGTAAGTTATCAGGGGGTTTTTCCCTTTGGCGTCTCAAGTAGTCCTGCGGGTGAGGACACGGCTGTGATGCCGTGTCCCGGAAGGGGCTGGTGGGCGGACACTACTACCACGTCTTCTGAAATAGTCAAACCAAAAGCTTTATGCACTTTTTCTAAAGTAAAATCACTTTAAGCTATTTGATTTTTTCCCCTATTTTTCAGAATGGCTGACCTTGACTTATTCTGTCACCGTTCGTGTGGAACTGAGCCAAAGATCAGCGGAAAACAGAACTCTTAGTGAGATGGAAAACCTCAAACCCCGGATTTATAAATGGTGGAAATTCATGGACACAACTGGACTCGAACCAGTGACCCCTACGATGTCAACGTAGTGCTCTAACCAACTGAGCTATGCGTCCTCACGAATTCCTAATGTAGCAGAACATTCGATCGCCTGTCAAGCATAAATATAAGATTTTTTAGGCCGGCACTCTTGACATCTCCCCTAAAGCCCAATCCCCCGCCAAATCCTCACAGTTCGATCGCCCGCACCGCTAGCCAAACTACCCCCATCAGCACTAAACGCCACCGACAAAACCTCGCCCTCGTGGCCGGTCAGAATTTCCAGCAAACCCCCCGTACCCGCATCCCACAAATAAATCGTGCCATCCCGACTCCCCGTCGCCAAAACCCGACCATCGGGACTGAACGCCACACACAAAACATCCCCAGAATTGTCCCTCATACTCCGCAACAGCGTCCCTCGCCCCTGTGCATCCACCCGCCACAGCTTCGCCGTACCATCCCGACTGCCACTTGCCAAAATCAATCCTTCTCCTACTCCCCCCCTTACCAAGGGGGGGCTGGGGGGGGGCGGGCCGGCAAGGGAGTTGGGGGAACTCGCAGCAAAAACGATCGCCCGCACCCAATCCCCGTGCTCTGCTAAAGTACAAATCGATCGATTATTTTGCCAATCCCACAACTGCACAGTCTTGTCCCGACTGCCACTTGCCAAAAACTCCCCGCCAGGACTAAAAACCACCGCCTCCACCGCGCCAGCGTGACCAGTCAAAGCCGACATCCGCCTTCCCTTATTCAAATTCCACAACTGCACAGTTTTGTCCCGACTGCCGCTAGCCAAAACTTGACCATCCCGACTAAACGCCACAGCAGAAACCCTGTCAGAATGACCCGTAAGAGTGTACCACCGCTTACCCTTATTCAAATCCCAAATATGAATCATTTTGTCCCGGCCGCCACTAGCCAAACTCGCACCATCAGGACTAAACGCCACACAAGTCACCCACTCAGAATGACCCGTGAGAGTGTACCACCGCTTACCCGCGTCCAACTTCCACATCTCAATCGTCTTGTCCTCACTGCCGCTAGCTAAAGTCGCGCCATCAGGACTGAAAGCTACCGACGTAACAGCATTAGAATGCCCTACCAGAGTATGAACACACCTCCAAGTAGGCGCGCGTGCCGGTACAACCCGCTGCATCGGCGGCACAGGTAAAATGGTGCCTGCAACCGTTGGCGGCACAGCATTCTGCACCACAGGCGTCCTCTGTGGCACGGAAATTTTAGGCGCTGGTAGGGGCGATGCCCCCGCTCCCGCCCCCGCCGACTGCTGCGGCTGCAAATCTTTCAATACCTCAGCTACAGATTTGTAGCGCCGACTGAGACTCGATTCGATCATTTTGTCGAGGATGCGACTTAATTTCGGATCAATTTGAACCTTCAAAAAGTCTCGCCAAACCCAAGCATCTCGATTGATATCGAACAAATCAAAAGGAGATATTTTAGTCAGCAAATAAATGCAAGTTACTCCCAAACTGTACAAATCGCTGGCATAAACCGCTTGACCTCTAATTTGTTCCGGCGCCACGAATTCGGGAGAACCGATGACTGTACCGGTTTCTCTCAAACCCTCCACAACTTTTGCAGCGCCAAAATCAACTAAAACTAATTCCCCGGTTAATGTTGGGTAAGTATAAATGATGGGAGTTTGAGAAATGCGGCGGCGGATAATATTGGGCGGTTTAATATCTCGGTGAATTACACTGCGATCGTGCACGAACTGCAATACTGGCAATAAATCCTTCAGCAGACTGAGAATCTGACTTTCGCTGAAAGGCCCAGTCCGCGCCAACTCTTCTTGTAAATTGTGACCTTCTATAAATTCTTGTACCAAATACTGATAGCGTTCTTGCTGAAAGTGCGCCAGCAGTTCAGGAATTTGCGGGTGTTTCCCCAACTCGTCTAGCCGCACCGCTTCTCGGTTGAATAATTCTGCTGCTTTTTCGCTGCTGCTGGTACCTTGGGATAAGGGGAAAAATTGTTTAATTGCACAGCGCGGTTTTGAGGGTTTGTCTTGGTCTATTGCTAAAAAAGTGCGACCAAAACCGCCGCGCCCCAGGGGTTTGATGGCGCGGTAACGCTCTCTCAGCAACAGTTTGGAGCCGCAATTCAGGCAGAATTGGGTACGATCGGCATTTTGCGGGTTTTGACAGGCGGGGTTTAGGCAATAACTCATAACTGAACCGAGAAGGAATCAGCAGCACATCTCTATGATACTGAGGCCGGGGGGCGATCGACTCTCGCGTTACAATTATAGTCCTGGACGCACGGGCGACCAGAAACCGGGTTTTTAACCAAAATATTTGCTTCAAACTTTCAATCTCGGTTAAAAACCCGGTTTCTTTGTTCGGGTGTCTAAGTCCTAAATTAAAAATTAAATGACTGAAGTCCTTACTACAAAATGGTTAGGAGTCATGACTTTAGTCCTCATAATTTAAGATGTTGCCTTAACTTCCAGAGCATACTCTTTAAACCTTTCCAAGTCAGCCATAAGAGTCGATTCAACTACTCGCGCTAGAAATGAATTGTCCATCAATTTTGCCAGCCAGCCGGGAACTCCATAAGCTACCGTCAGTTTGACAATGCTACTGTTTTTGCGATCGTAAAATCTGATCGCACCCCGATTTGGCAAACCGTCTACCGATTCCCACTGAATTATCTGATTCGGTACTACTTTGAGAATCCGAGAAAGCCAGCTAAATTCTAACCCGCCAGTTGCGAGTTTCCAGCGCGATAATTCCGGGTTGTCTTCGAGAACGCGAACTGATTCTATCCACTTCATCCAGCGCGGCATTTGCTCTAAGTCTGACCAGAGTTGCCACGCTAATTCGATGGGAACTGCTACTTCTATTTGGACGCTGTGTTCTAACCAATCAGTCATGCGATTTTAGATTTTAGATTTTAGATTTTAGATTTGTTTCTTTCTGGTTTTCTCGTTACTAGGCTCTGCCTGGTAACGCATTTCTAGAGGCTCTGCCTCGCGTTTTCTGTCTAGATACTGGAGGCGGAGCCTCCTGATAGGCATTCCCAGGCATAGCCTGGGAACCAGAGAAGACGAGGGAGAACTAATGACTAATGACTGTAAGCTTCGAGAATTGCCTTAGCCGCTTGATGCCCTGAAAGTGTCGCTCCTTCCATACTATCAATGTAGTCTTGCTGAGTGTAACTTCCTGCTAGAAAGAAATTGGCGATCGGAGTTTTTTGAGCAGGGCGGAAAACATCCATTCCCGGTGCTTCGCGATACAAAGATTGAGCGAGCTTAACTACACTGTACCAAGTCATGTTTAATTCCCGCGCTGAGGGGAATAAATCCTGAACTTGTTTGAGTACGTGTTGGGCGATCGCCTCATTGCTTTGTTTAATAAATGGATCTCCCGGTGTCAGCACCAACTGCAGCAGCGAGCCTTGTCCTTCTTTATAATAATCCTTGGGACTTGTCAGTGCCAAATCTGCAAAACAAGAAAAATCTGCATCTGCTGAATATAGCAAATTATCGATTCCTACAGCGTGGCTCAACTGTTTGCGCTTGGCTTCGTCTTCGAGTTCCGTTACCCAACCGTCGAACCGCAATTGTACTGTAGCAACTGGCACCGCATCTAATTTATAAATGTTGTCAAATTCTGACCATTTGCGCCAGGCTGGGGGCAATATTTTCTGAATTCCTGGTACGTCGCAGGCGAAAACATAAGCGTCTGCGGTAATATTTTCTTCTGTTTCGCCGTTAGCTACTAGCAAGCCTGTTACGCGGGTTTCTTCGCCTTCTTCAAACTGAATTTCTCGGACTCTGCGCCGCGTGTAAATTTTGGCTCCTTTGCTTTCCAAATATTCCACAATTGGTTTGTGCAAATATTCGTTGGGAGAACCAGCTAGCATCCGCATGACAGAGGCTTCGGTTTTTGATGCAAAGAATTGAAAGATTGTCAACATACACCGGGCAGAAATATTTTCAGTGTCGATAAAACCCAGTGCGTAGGCGATCGGATTCCACATTCTTTTGAGCGAGTTTTGGTTGCCACCTTGACTGCGGAACCAGTCAGCGAAGCTAATTTTATCCAAATCGCGGATAGTTTTCATTGCCCCTTCAAAGTCTATCAAACCCCGGACGATCGGGCTAGTTCCCAGGGCGATCGCATTTTGAATTTTGTCTTGTACCGATAGCTGAGATGTCGTGAAAAATGCCTTCAATCCGTGCAAAGGAGCACCCACGGGAAAGCGAAAATCTAAAGAACCAGTTTCTCCGCCTCTATTAATAAAAGTGTGAACGTGTTCTTTGAGGAGCAAATCATCAAAAGCCCCCACTTTTTTCATCAGGGCAAATAAGTTATAATAGCAGCCGAAGAAGACGTGCAAACCCATTTCAACGTGATTGCCGTCGGGATCTACCCAACTGCCGACTTTGCCGCCGACAAAGGGGCGGGATTCAAAAATTTCTACTTCGTGGCCAGCATCCACTAAATCGACTGCTGTGGTCATTCCAGCCAGTCCCGCACCTGCGATCGCAACCCGCATTTTACCTATCCTTTACACTATTTTTACAAATTGTAACAAAATTTAGAATATTAGAAATATTATTAAAGTTCATAAATGCCGATCGACACTTGTACAGCCCTCTGAATTCTGGCTAGGACATCGGCACTAATTTGACCGTAAGGGCCTTGTTCTAGGAATGTCTGCCGCAAAGCAGAAACGTTTTCACATACATCTAGAGAATCAGCTTGCAATCCTCCCTCACCCGCAGGAATCAAGACACGAGTAGGATTTTCTACTCCTGCAAGATTACTTGTGAAAGGAACAACAATTACAGAATCAGTAAACTCGTTGCGGATATCGGGAGAAAACACAACTACAGGTCTTTTTTTGGTATCTCCTAACTGACGCAAAGCCCTTGAAAGATAAATCTCACCTTGGCGAGGATAAGTTTTTCCTGTTGAGTTAGAGTCCATCGCTGCTCCATGTTTCTTCTATCTGTTCCTCTACAAAATTAAACCACTCTTTTTCCTCCTCAATATCTTCGGGGCGGCGGTTTTGATAAAACTTCCGCAACTTATCTTCTATTTGCTTAGCGTACCAGAGACGGAGAGCTTGTTCGATCGCCTCCGTCCAATCATCAGTAAGTTGGTCTATTTTCTCCGCGAATTCAGCATCAAGGGCTACTAACACTTCTCGCTTTTGAGTAGAATTTGACATAATCCTTCTCCTTAATAATTTAAAAACTACGGTGCGCGGCAGCGCACCTTACAAATTACTTTTACCTCTTCCTTCTCAAAACAGTCAACAGTCAACAGTCAACAGTCAACAGTCAACTAACTTCAAAACATCGGCATCAACTGAAGTGGCCCAATTCCCAACTCTTTAGCAGACACCCAGCGCACCTCAAGCAAAGCGATCATATCCTTAAACTGAGGCTGACCGCGAGAAGCACCCATCAACCCTTTAGCAATAATCAAACCGCACCAACCGTTGGTTAATTTACAGCGACGGTCCCACTTTTTGCGAGCTTCCTGATGCACCGGATCGTCTTCATTAAACTCTCCAAACAAATACAGCTCCCCATTTTTTGTTTGCAAAATACCCAAGTCGAATTGCTCATCCTGAAAAGGATTTTCGCCCGGATTAAAACCAATCCCCTTGACGCCTCCAGCTTCTTTCAAATCCTGAATCATAGTTTTTGCCTTCGGATGAGAAGTTTGGATCATCACCACCGGCAAACCATCTCCGGCGGTATTAATATCAACTTCTGCACCTTGGTGAAACTGGACACTTTGGCGCAGGAAATCTACCGTTTCCCAAGGTACGGCGCCGAGACTCAAAAATGAATTTTGCGGCACCAAATCGTCCCGCAGCAGTGGCTTGTCAAATTCATCATCATCGTCATCATCGTCATCATCGTCATCACCGAGCATCTGTAATAATTCGTCTGACACATCCGGCATCGTCGAAACTTTAACGGATACCTGTTGAATTTCTCCGTCAGACTGCGGAACTGGGATGCGGTAGCGGCTGCTAAGACTGGGAAAAGTGTCTGATCCCAATTTCCGGCGACCGTTGCGGAAAAAGCGGTGAAATGCTTCGAGAGCAACTAACATCGTGAGGGCTTCTTCTTCATAAAGAATTGATCGCAATCCTTCTAAAGGATGCAGGTTGCCGAAATTTGGTTCAATTTCCGATGGAGGCAAATCAGCTAAATCAATTTCTTCTTCGTCGTCCTCATCAATATCGGTGGCACTTTCAAAGGTGAGAAACAAACAGTCTTGCCCTAAAAAAGCCTGTTCTAAATCTTCAAAAGATTCATCGTTGTTGACGACTCGTTCTCGAAACCGCTTCAAGGATTCTAGAGAACGGTACAGTAAAACTCCGTAATCCATTCTGCCTTGCCCCAATACCGACACGTAGAGGCTGGCGACATCCCACTGATTGATTTCAATAGATATAATTTGGTGTTCGCTCAAAGTCCGCCATGGAGCATCTTGCCAAATTTGAGCAGCTTTTTCCATTAAAACTTCAGCATACTGAGGGGGCAACTCAGGAGGTCGGTTGATGGCGACCTCTTCCATGCCTCGAAATATTTCGTCAATTAGGGGCAATTCCGGCACGTAGTCAATGGAAATGCCTAAATCTTGAAGTACGCCCCGCAGATAAAATTGAATTTCTCGGTTTTTGACTACTATTTTTTGGGGGCGGACTGCGGGAGCAGGACTTTGGGGATGTTCCATTGCCCGTAGCAGGGCCCGGACGATCGCCTCTGGGCCAGCATCTGGGCCTACCATGTCCATAGCCCTCACGACTCCTTCGGATCCATCGACCCAGAGAATGCACTCGCCACCAGCTTCTAGAAAGTCATCGTCATCTAGCATCATGTGCGAGTCAGCATTAGATAAGGGTCGGCGATCGCCCTCCCACACGCTGGGAATTTGAGGTAAGTTTTGTAGCCGACGAAGAGTAGAGCGATTCAGCGCTGCCATAGAGTAAGCCCGTTGGGTGAAGCATTGTTGCGGTGCCGGTAGCCGGTCAACCGCTGCTTATCAATCATAAACCCTATAGGGGGAGAGGACATCAAGCTGGGGAACGAGGCCCCACGGGAATTAAAAATTAGCAGGTAAAAATTCTGCCTTCAGCATCTAACCGAAGGCCTTCTGGCGAATGCCTGTACAATGGAGGGATAAGATTAAACTCTTAGCATTAGACAATCTCAGGAGTTCGGCAATTTATGACTCAAGCCATTTCTGAAAAGCGTGGAATTCAAATGACGGACTCTGCTGTCCGTCAAGTTTTAGCTCTGAGAGAAAAACAAGGTAAAGACCTCTGCTTGCGGGTAGGGGTGCGCCAGGGCGGCTGCTCTGGTATGTCCTACGTGATGGATTTCGCAGATCCTAGCACTGTGAAATCCGACGATGAAGTGTTCGACTACGACGGTTTTCAGGTAGTTTGCGATCGCAAGAGCATTCTTTATCTCTACGGTTTGGTTCTCGACTTCAGCGATGCTATGATCGGGGGCGGCTTTCAGTTTACTAACCCCAACGCAACTCAAACTTGCGGTTGTGGCAGTTCTTTTTCTACATAAATTGGAAAATAGGGCATTGGGGATTGGTAATTGCTAATTGCTGAGAATGCCTCGGACTGCATTGCTGCGTCCCGCACCCAATGCTCTTTCCAATCTAAAATCTAAAATCCAAAATCTAAAATCGAATGACCCCTGAAGAATTGTTTAAAGACGGTTTCGATCGCTACCAAGCTGGCGAAGCCCCGGCTAATCTGATCCCCGTGTTTAAAGAAGTGTGCGAAAAAGCTCCCAAAAATGGCAATGCCTGGGCTAGTCTCGCGTGGCTCTACCTGTTAGAAAATAAACCCGCACCGGCTCACAAGGCAGCGAAAACCGCCGTTAAATTGAACCCTCACGACCCCCAAGCTCGCATCAACCTAGCAGTAGCAATCCTCGATCTCAAAGAAAAAGGAGTGCGCCCTCACGTAGAAGTGGCTCAGCAATTAGTGATGGCTTCCGAAGAGTTGCTCGACGAAGTTAAAAAAAATTTTGAAGAAGGATTAAGTAGAAAACCCGACTGGAAGAGTCTCGCCCGCGTTAAACAGTGGCTTCTGGAGCCGTAACCGCGCAAACAAGTCGATTTTTGGGCGGGGATCGAAGGAATCGGGTTTGTGGTTTATTACGATCTCGTAATAAATCAATAAATAACTTTATGGAAAACTCAGAAAGTCAGTGCTAGTATTTGAAAACTTAGACGATTGACAAACCCGCTCAGCGGTTTTCAGATTTTACTACGATAATACTAGGAGTTGTAAAAACATGAGCAATGACAGCCACGTTAACATCAAACCAGCAACCCGCAACCACAAAGGTTTCTTTATTCAGCCCGCTTCTTACAAATTGATGAGCATAGATAAATCTGGCTGGGCATTGATTTGCATGGACAAAGCTGTTTGTCACTATGTAGATCCTGATGATTTGCAATTGCCCAATAAATCGGGAATGTCTGAAGGTTAATTCTGAAGTTTTGAGAGACTTTAAGATGTTTTATTTGAGTAGCTGCCCTCCCTAGAGAGGCAGCAACTTTTTTTTGTCGCTTTTTTGTGCCGAAGGAAATCCCGAAACGAAGCCGTGTACGGGATTTAACGGATAAAAGGATAGAAGGAAGAATTAGCGATTACAAATTATATCTATTCCGGTTGCACTCCTCATGAGAGTTGGCTGTTTAGAGTTAACTCTGGGTCGAAAAACTGAATGGTTGAGTGTTAACTGTTGACTGGATTTTATGATTCCGATGCAGCCGGAAACGATGTTACCGATTACAAATTCCCTAATTGGTAGATTTCAAAGCAAAAAGTATCTCCAACTGAGCAGTTGTCGGTTGTGTAGAAGCTGTGGCTACGCTAACCCCTCGGAGAGAATTGAGCAATTCAGCGACGGGCGGCGAAACTAAATTGGGCTGTACTGCGAGCAAATATTGGTTGGCCCAAGACATGGTTTTTTCCATATCTATGTAAAAGTAACCTTGGTTGCCCCGCGGTAAAGAAGTGGCGATCGCCTGAAAACTCGGACTGCTGCTTAGCGGTTGCGGTGGTGTGGAAGTAATCACATCAACTAAAGGCCCGCCGAAAGCTACAAACACAGAATTTTCATTCAGCCAACCGTGCCCGAATAAAGTGCCTTGCTGGGGTATTTGCCACTCCGTAACCTCTTTGCCCTCAACGGTTCTAGGGGCGACGCTGACTGTAGGATTGCTTTTGGCGATCGCATCGAGTTTTTTCAGGGTTGCTTCGGCTGCAGGGCGATCGCTCGTTTCAAAAATCATCGCCGCCCCCATCCCCAACTGAGACAAAATCCCTTGATCCGAACCGATCGCCCCGATCGCAAATTCCCCATTCATCCAACCAAAAACATCTCGATCGGCATCTAAATCCAACCGCTTAAAACTATTCCTCACCTGCTGAACTCCCCTGTCAACTTCCGGGCTATCTTGTGCCTCAGCAGTTACTTGTGACCAAATTTTATCGATTCCCTTGCCGCCGACTAAAGCAATAGTTTCATCCGGAAATCGGGGCAACAATTTCGATGCGAATTGTGGATTTTGCTGAACGAATTTAGGGTCGAACTGAGCAATAGTTTTTACCCTCAATCCCTCACTATCCGCTCCTATTCCCGCAACCAAAGACTTAACTTGTTTGAACTGCGAAAACACTGTCCAAGGCAACTGAATATCTGGGGGCAAATTAGCTTTCAATTGCTCAATTGCAGCAGGATAGTCAGCAATATAAACAGTTGCGATCGGATTCTTGACACCAGCACTCTCTGCAAAAAACTTAGTTGTGCTCGGCTGCGTAGCGAGGGAGGGTTCTCCTTTAAAAGTATCGATCGCCAATTCCACAGGCTTTTTCAAAGGAGCCATCACTAATTGGTCGTTCAGCAAAGCCAAACTGTAGCGCTTGCCAGTTGGCTCTGCAATTTCAAAAATTTTAACTCCTTTATACTCGGTTTCTTGAGTAGTTGCACCGGGCTGAGATTTTAATTTATTAGCAAAATTCCAAGCGCTAATTTTATTTTTGACGCTGACTACTACCAGCAGTTTTGGAGGCTCTGTATTTGTCACAGCATCAGGGGGCAGCAAAGCGACCATCACCCCCCCTAACCAAGGTTTTAAGTCCCTGTCAAAGTCGATTTGAGTGCCTGCCAAGCTTTGTTCTTGAAAGGTCTTCAAACCCTGACCGATCAACTTTTGAGCCCCTGGCGTGCCAAATCGCTGCAACTGGGCCAACGCTTGGGGATTGGGGGAGATGAACGCGGCCATCATTGCTTCGTCGGGTACAACTTTGGCGCTGTCTTGAGGGTTGGATACTTGTTGGCTCAAACCCTGGAAGTAAAAGTAGACCGCAGCGCTACCTGCTGCGGCGATGGAGGCAGCAATTAGAAGCTTTGATTTTTTTGCAGGCATGGTTTGTGTTCCTCGCGTCCCATATCAGTTTAATCAAAATACAGAAAGCTTGTGGAGAGGCGATCGAGGCTGCTGTTTATTTTTGTATGATTTAACACAAGTTTGGACGATCGTCTAAACTGCTAGAACTGTGCATTATTTGTAAAAGATGAAAGTAGCGATCGCGGGAGCAACGGGATTTGTAGGTAGCCGGCTGGTGGAGAAACTGCAAGCTGCGGGAGATAAAGTGGTGGTTTTGAGCAGGGATGCGGCGAAGGCTGGCCGAGTTTTTCCGGCTTCAGCTTATCCGAATTTGGAAGTTGTCGCCTACACTCCGGCGTCGTCTGGTGATTGGCAAAAGTCGATCGCAGGCTGCGACGCGGTTGTCAATTTAGCCGGGGTTCCGATTGCGGAGGAAAGGTGGACGGAGGCGCGCCAGCAAGCAATTCTCGACAGTCGCACACTGACGACGGCAAAATTGGTGGAGGCGATCGTCAATGCTAATCCTAGACCATCTGTGTTTGTTAGCGCATCGGCGATCGGCTATTACGGAACCAGCGAAACCGCTGAGTTTGACGAAACGAGCCTCGCGGGAAACGATTTTTTAGCAGCAGTTTGCAAAGACTGGGAAGCAGCCGCCCAACCTGCAAAAAATGCGGGAACGCGGTTAGCAATTTTGCGGCTGGGGATAGTTTTGGGAATGGGAGGTGCGTTGGCAAAAATGCTGCCACCTTTTAAACTATTTGCAGGCGGGCCACTGGGCACTGGGAAACAGTGGTTTTCTTGGGTTCATCGCGAGGATGTAGTTGATTTAATTTTGTACGCTTTGCAAAATCCGCAAGTTGAAGGCGTTTTGAATGCGACAGCACCGAATCCGGTGCGGATGAATGAATTGTGTCAAACTTTAGGGGAAGTTTTAAAGCGGCCTTCTTGGTTGCCGGTGCCAGGTTTTGCTTTAGAAATGCTGTTGGGAGACGGGGCAAAACTTGTTTTGGAAGGGCAGAAAGTGTTGCCGAAACAAACTTTAGCTAGTGGTTTTCAATATCAATATCCGACGCTGAAATTAGCACTAGAAGAGATTTTGTCTGGAAGCTAAGAAGTAGCCGAATCCTCGTTGTCCAAGAAACCGGATTTCTTCGATAATTGTGGCATCCTCACGCCGGATTTTGTTAATAAACCCGGTTTCTGAGGGTCCTGCGGGCCTAATCCAAGAAACCGGGTTTCTGCGAGAATGTTGGCATCCTACCGAAGATTTGGGTAAGAAACCCGGTTTCTGACTCCCCGACGCGATCACCTCAGCCTCAGCCAAGAAACCGGGTTTCTGCGACAATTTTTGCATCCTCACGCCCGATTTGGGTAAGAAACCCGGTTTCTGAATCCCCACGCGTGTTCCCAGAAACTCCAAGAAACCGGGTTTCTGGGAGAATTTTGGCATCCCAACAGAGATTTGGGTAAGAAACCCGGTTTCTCAACCCCCCACGCGATCGCGCCTAACCCTGAGCCAAGAAACCGGGTTTCTGTGATACAGCAGATTCCAGGCAAATAGAGTACACCTTAATCCCAAACACTTACCAAAAGCACTTACCAAAATGGTTGACAAACCCTTGCAACCGTACTCCATAAACCTGGAAATTGCTGTAATTTAGGCATCCTACCCAAGATTTGGGTTTCAAACCCGGTTTCTGAGCCCCACGCGCGACTATATCTAGTTGTTATAATAAATAAACCTGAGCATTTTTTCTTCTAATAGAATAGCTTGTATTAATTGCCAGATGAAGATTAAGCGCGATCGCCCCCCCGGAGAGTGACAGAAGAGGGATATAGGGTTTAATCTTCAATATTGCGATCGCAATATAAACGCATTCTTAATATTCTGTTTATTCCTTGCTATTGAAACTGTTTCAGAGTAATCTAGTAACCATAAGTCAGTTATAATATTTTCATAAGTTGGATTCACGAAAAATTTCTGCAAGTTTAACTCACATCTCTGGCGCTCAAATCATATGGACACATCTGAAAAGTTTTGTTTTTGTACTCTAGCTGTAGGTGATAGGTATCGTGCTCATGTAAAGATGCTAGCTCAAGATATCCAGACCCATATGCCTTCCACAACTTTATGTATCCTAAGCGATCAACCAGAGCAGTTTAAAAATTTCCCTCATGTTCTGGTGTTCAAGCACCACCTCCAGAGTGTGAAAGGGTATCATGACAAACGTTTCGTTCTTGAAAAAGCTCTCTCACTATTTGAGAGTTGTATGTTTTTAGACTCTGATGTTAGATTGCTAGGCCCTCTAGTAGAAGAAATGAATTGGTCTCCTGGAATTACAGCAAGAGCAGGTACTGATTTGGTCAAACACATACAAAACATTAAAAATCCGAAAAAAATTGAAGTTATAAAAGCAGCAGGGCAAAAACTAAATATTGATCTTCAACAAGTGAAGTGGCTTCACGAGTTTATGTTTGTCATGAAGAGACAGAATGGATTAGAAGGGAAATTTTTTGAACTTTGGCAGACAATTTCTTACTTTTTTGAAATGCAAGAAATCTATCATGGTGAGGGTTATGCTATGGGGCTAGCTGCGGCTCGAATTGGGATGACATTTGATTTTTTCCGCGAAGACAAATTTCCATTCTTTAAGGATAATATTGAACGAGTAAGAATCCAAAATGGACAAGCAATTATTCAGGAGAAACAAATTTACTTCGACATCCATAAACAGATTGAATATCCCAAACGTTCCCTTTGGGAGAAAATCAACAACAAACTAAGTAAACAGGTTGTGTTTTATTATCGATTATTTAGACTGAGAGTTTTTATTAAAAAAGATCCTAATTATTATAAAATCTTTGGATGAGTATACAAAAAATAATGGCTCTTCATTACTTGGTATGCTAACTTGTATAGAAATGTAGTCCAAACCTTTGCGGAGCAAAGGTTTTGACTATTTATTTAGATGAATTGGGCTAGAATGAGCGATATTTCGTTTAATCCTTATTTAATATTGTTTCCGGTTGCATCGGAATGATTTAACCACAGAGAACGCAGAGAACACAGAGGGAGATAAGAGAGATGAATAATTCCGATGCTACCGGATTTGATATAACAAGGTTTACAGCTTGATTTTGGGTTGTTTAGCATACTACGTACTGAAGAACCAAATATTTCAACCTGAAAGCACATGATGCAGTAATTTGCAGTATAGAAAATGGAAAAATAGTCATAGAGCCTGTAAATCAGAAACTTTCCAAATATACCCTAGATGAATTATTAGCAGGCGAAATAGAACCGGGCGAAGAAATCTCTTGGGGAAAACCAGAAGGAGAAGAATTTTGCTAAAATATATCCCCGAACGAGGTCATTTTATTCGCTTCAATTTCGATAATCACAGAGATTTATGGAGAAACCCGGTTCCTGAGCCCGGCGCGATCGTGAGCTTTGAGCAAACTCCCCGGATCGGGCCCAGCGGGGATAATGCAGCCGGGATTCAGCGGGAACAAATTGCCGTAATAATCGCGCTTCACAGCCTCCAAATCGCAAGTGCCCGCAACACCCGGTAACTGGTACAAATCGCGCAGATAAGCTCCCAAATGCTCGTAATCTTGAATGCGGCGCAGATTGCATTTGAATAAGCTGTAGTAAACTGCATCAAAACGGAATAGAGTTGTAAAAAGCCGCACGTCTGCTAAAGTCACCCGATCGCCACAAAGGTAACGACTCCTCAAGAGCGATCGATCGATCTCGTCTAAAACAGCAAACAATTCACTGCAAGCCGAGTCATAAGCAGCTTGAGATTGCGCGAAACCGCAGCGATAAACGCCGTTATTCACCGATTGGTAAATCTTCTCATTCCACTCGTCAATTTGTTCTCGCAAATCCAGAGGATAAAGATCCATTTGAGGATTGCTAGCAAACTCGTTAAACTCCGAGTTTAGCATCACAATAATTTCCGAACTCTCGTTATTGACGATCGTCTTTTTCGAGTCATCCCACAGCACCGGCACCGTACACCGCCCCTGATAGCCCGGTAAAGCCAACTGGTAAAGTTCCGGCACCGTATTGCAGCCAAAAGTCTCCGACTCCATCACCCACATTCCCCCTTCCGAGGGATAGACAATAGAGACGGATATCGCATCTTCCAGCCCTTTGAGCGCCCTCGTCACCAGAGTGCGGTGCGCCCAAGGGCATCCCGTACCCACAAAGAGGCGATACCGTCCCGCAGCGGGCCCGTGAGGGTTGTCTGGTGCAGTGCTGACAAAGTTGCGGAAACTGCTGCTGGGGCGAATGTATGCTCCGGTGCGATCGGGCGGCGCTAGTTTTGACATCATTAATTGCCACATTGATGTCCAGACAAATTTGCCTAGCTTGACTGTTACCGATGAAGGAAGCGATTTGTTTTTCACAATGCGATTAAAAGAGCTTTGCCAAACATAATTCGCTTATTTTAACTCACAGCCGAAGGAAGAAGGAAGAAGGAAGAAGGAAGAAGGCAAAGTAAGCAATGGTTTCCCTCGTCCCCAGGCTCTGCCTGGGAACGCATATTTAGAGGCTCTGCCTCGCTGTTCGCTGTTTTCCCTCAACTGAGAACGAGTTTTCTAGGATCTGCCAGAGGCTATTTCAGCATAAGCTCGATCGATCAATCGGCGAGCAACCGTCTGAATTCCCGTATGTTCGTAATAATTGGTAGTCATGTCCAAAAACGCCGCCACATAATCCAATTTGTCATCGGTAACATCAACG
Organism: Microcoleus sp. Pol10D4; assembly: GCF_036701555.1. Classification (NCBI taxonomy): domain Bacteria; kingdom Bacillati; phylum Cyanobacteriota; class Cyanophyceae; order Oscillatoriales; family Microcoleaceae; genus Microcoleus; species Microcoleus sp. Pol10D4. The sequence goes on along the minus strand of NZ_JAUBRA010000035.1, from coordinate 25,221 downwards.
TATTGCTTGAGATGGCCCAAAACTATGGCCGGAGTTAAGCCGCGAGACTGTACTAAATTGTTCATCCAACCTTGCGCTGAGGCGAAACTTGCTGTCACAAATCCGAACTTTTGTGAATTATTTGCGCCCGGAATTAGGTTGCTGATATTTTGGAATGTTGAGTTTTGCTGCAAGGTTGAAGGATTCAATCCGCCTAGGGTATTTTGTGCTACTCTAATGAAGTCCGGGCCAAGGGGAATTAAACCGTCAGCACAAACTAAAGCAGCCATCCGCATCAAAGATTCGCCTTTGTAATGAGATAAATAATTACCAAAGCTTCCCACATTGTCAAGGGAAATATTGTTAAGTTTGCAGAAGGCAATTAGCTCGATCGCCACTTTGACGCACAAGTCGATCGTTTGAGTAGTGTCAGCTTTGGGAGTGAGGCGGTTGAGAAAGGAAAGAAAGCCGATGTTTTCGCCGATTTTATTCGCCATAGCCGTTGCACCTAACGCACTGTCGGCGCTGTCTGCTAACTGGTAAAGCCTGAGTACGCCTTGATATGGCTCGTTGGGGTTAGCGTAAAGCTCGATCGCGCGATCGCAAATTTTCCCCACTAATTTGCGCTTTGTTTCCCCTGTCACCGCTTCAATAGTATTATCAAAACCCGTCAGATTGTTCCACTCTCCCGGAACCACAAAATCGAGAGATTTTAACATCTTCACAGTGACCCCACCCGATGGCAAATTGTCAACCAATTCCACAATAGATTTGCTCATCACAAACTCCTTAATAGCCAGATTTAAAGTGTTCTTCCAAATACTCCAACTTCGGCAAATCCGATTCCAGATTCTAGATGAATTCCCCAGAACTAAGTAGGCAAGCACAAATAAATATTATACCAGCCGAGCCACTTTTGCCCTACTCTTATCTTTTCTCTCTTTTCTTCCTCTGCGTTCTCTGCGCCCTCTGCGGTTCATTAAAAAAAGTCTTTCCCCCAAAACATTTGCATTTCACTCGCCCTCACCAAGTTAAGTTTCATTATATCGAATAACTCAAAATCCTCGCACTGTGTTAAAATAGATGGCGCAAAATAGAAACACATAAAATATGACAGTTGCAGTTAACAAAACTCCCGGATTAGCCTCGCGTTTAGTAAATGGCGTACTCTCCATCAAACCTTTGGCTAATCTAGCCAAGCACCAAGCGCGGGAAATGATGATAACAAGAGCCGAAAAAATTGGAGTGCATTGGCGACAAGAATCCCAAGCACTTTTAGCTCGAAATTGGGATGCAGAATTGCTCAGCGTCCAAAATCCCGATCTGGTTTACCCGAAATATTATCTAACTTCATTTCACGCTTATGAAAAAGGTAATATGAGTTGGGAAGCTGCTACAGAAGTAGAAGTTGCCGCCCGTACAGTTCACGCGGGAATTTGGCCAGAAGCGGGTGCAGAAGGCGATGCAAAACTCCGCGCCAGCTATCACGAAGTCATCAAATCTCAGATTGCTTCTTCACCGCGAGATATTGTTGATTTGGGATGCAGTGTGGGAATGAGTACCTTTGCTCTTGGCGAGGTTTACCCGGAAGCGAAGATGACTGGGGTAGAGTTGTCTCCTTATTTTTTAGCAGTTGCTAAATACCGTTCCCAACAGCGAGAATCCCAATCTTTAAATCAAAAATCTCCGACTTGGGTTCATGCTGCTGCTGAATCTACTGGTTTACCTGCGGCTGCTTTTGATTTAGTTTCTATTTGTTTAGTTTGTCACGAATTGCCGCAGAAAGCTACTAGAGAAGTGTTCCGGGAAGCGAGGCGTTTGCTGCGTGTTGGCGGACATTTGACAATTATGGATATGAATCCTCAGTCGGAAGTTTATGCCAAAATGCCTCCTTATATTTTGACTTTGCTCAAGAGTACGGAGCCTTATTTGGATCAGTATTTTGGGTTGGATATTGAGCAAGCTTTAGTTGATTCTGATTTTGCTGCGCCGACAATCACTTGCAATACAGTCCGACACCGGACTATTGTTGCTAAGGCAATATAGCGGTTTTCAGTAGAGTGAAGTACAGATATCGGGTAGGACACGGCAGTGCCGTGTCTAAAGCTGTATTTATTTAATTCGATTGAAAACTGCTATAAATGGTAAAGTTGCAGAGATATTATTCAATCCTTGGGGCGGTGCGTGAGTGTAAATAGTCTAATCTGTGGATTTTAAAATTTCTGCGATCGCGCCCCCTACCGATAAATAATTCCGATGCTACCGGATTTGATATTGGACAGCCGTAGAAGCTATTCACAGCGCCATTTGTTAGACATTTTGATAGAACCATAAAAGTAGGACATCTTCATGAACCCGACAGCCCCCTCTCAAAACGTCATCGATTGTTTGCAGGTTATCTTGGATGCCACTGCATCGAAAAATTACGAGCTTTTTACCACAGTCGGTGATGCAGGCTACAAAGCGGGCATTACACAACAAATGTTTGACGATGTTAGCGAGCTGCTCGCTTCACGCCTGCAAAAGGGATACTCTATTACTTATTTTGGTGAGATAAAACAAGGTAATTCTCCGATTTATTTGTGGAAGCTGAGTTTTGAAGATGGTGGAGATGAATTTGTGGCACACATGACTATGAATGGAGACAAAGTTGCTGGGATTTTCATCGAATAACATATCTTGCTTCACACGGCGTTTTACTGCAATGAATCTAACGCCGATCGCCCACAACCGTTAATCGAAACCGATCGGGTGGCACAAAGGTGATTCCCCGGCGCACTGGACGAATTGGCCGATCGAGATTCGATACAAACTCACGGGAAGACAGCACCGTTGCTAAAACGAGCTTCATTTCCAACATCGATAACGCCATCCCGATGCAGCTTCGACTCCCGCCTCCAAACGGTAAAAATTCAGAGGCGGAAAACTTGCGATCTAAAAAGCGATCGGGGTTGAACCGGGCGGGATTTTCGTAGGTTTCAGGCCGACGGTGCGCCAAATAGACAGAGGGGATTAAAATCGTTCCCGGTTGATATGTATAGCCTTCGAGTTCGATCGTCCGTTTCACCTTGCGCGGCTGCGAAATTAAGGCAATTGGATAAACCCGCAGCGCTTCCTTGCAGACTGCTGTTAAGTAGGGCGACTGCGAAAGCGCGATCGGATCGGGATTCTCGCCCAATTCATCCAATTCCTTCCGCAACCTAGCAAGGCATTCGGGAAACTGATGCAGCCAGTAAAACGCCCAAGTCAACGCCGATCCAGTCGTTTCATGTCCCAACAACAACAGCGTCATCAACTGATCGCGCAATTCTCGATCGCCGAGGGATTCGCCGGTGTCGTCGCGGGCCATCATCAACACCGACAGAATATCCGTGCGTGACGAATCGAGAGAATGCGATCGCCTCTCGGCAATTTCCGCATAAATCAGCGAGTCAATCTGCGCCATCTGCTGCAAAAACTGCCCCCACGGACTCCAAGATCCCAAATTTTGCTGCAACGGTTCAAAGAAAAATTGTATCGAGTACAGCTCAGAGGTAATCGCCTCTAAAAGCTTGCTGAGCAATTGTTTCAGGCGTTCGTAGCGCTCTCCCGGCACTAATCCAAACACGACTTGCAAGATTACTTGCAGCGAAATTTCTAACATTTCTTCGCGTACTGCGATCGCATCTGGGGCTTTCCAGTTGATCGTCTGCTTTTTCGTCAAATCAACAATCAAATGCCCTTGACTGTGCAACTGTTCCCGATGCAGCGCGGGCATTAATAGCTGTCGCTGTCGCAGATGTCGCGGCCCTTCATTCATGATTAGGGATTCATTTCCCACCAGCGGGCGAAATACGTTGGTCACTTTGCCAAACTCAAAGGCATCGGCTAACGTCGTAAACACCGCCTGAATCGCTTCTGGACGGCCCAGAAACACCACGGGGGGCGAAGAGGGCCCTAACACGCGGGCGGTAAATGTATCGCCGTATTTGGCCCAGGAGCGATCAAAAAATGCGATCGGGTCAGCTACCAGCGAAAGCGTTTGGAACAGAGCAGGAGAACGAGATCCGGTAGGCAGCGTCATTGCAAAACTGGCGAAACACAATATTTCTAGTGTATTTTGACATACTCCGAAGTTTTCGATCGACCTTGCACCCTGCAATTTATCTGCGATCGATTGCGAAGGCCAGTAGCAAAAATAGTAATGCTATCCCGATAGATCGCAGATTGTATGGCTAGCTTCCCAGCCTAAACTGCTAAAAATTGTAGTTTTAGATGAAATGGATGCTAGCGATCATTTGTTTGGCATTCTGCTCACGAAAATCAAATGACTTTGGGATACAATTGTTGTAAAAGCTGGTAGCCAGTTGGCTGAATTTGTTATGACATTAACATCCCGTGTTGTTCATAGCGACCCCGATATTCTGGGGGGAACCCCTGTTTTTGTTGGGACTCGTGTGCCAATGAGAACCCTACTTGATTATCTTGAGGCTGGTGATTCATTAGAGGTATTTCTAGACCATTTCCCTAGTGTCAGTCGGGAACAGACAATTGCAGCTCTTGAATTAGCAAAGGAAATGCTGACAGCCTATGCGAATCCTGCTTGATGAATGTGCCCCACGACCTTTAAAGCGTGAACTTGCTGATTACGAGATACGCACAGTTGTTGAGATGGGATGGTCAGGAAAAAAGAACGGTGAATTGCTGCGGCTTATGAGTCAAGAGGGCTTCACCATTCTGCTCACCACCGATCAAAATTTGCGCTATCAGCAAAACTTGCAGCAAGCTGGAGTCGCCGTTATTGTTCTTGTAGCATCGAGCAACAGACTTCCTGATTTACTTCCTCTAATACCAGATGCTCGTAACGTGTTGAATATCATTACTCCGGGGGAAGTGATTGAAGTCGGAGGTTCTTAAAAGTTTTTAGGCGACGCAGCACGACAACTCCCGCGCGCGATCGCACAGATGTTATGTGTTAGGAGCGGAGGTAGTCTGCTGCGGGTGATTGACACCGTTAGATCGCTCTATTCCTGCGAGGGTGGTTCTGCAGATTGTACGGCTAGCCTCCCAACCTAACATGACTGTTTTACGCTCTACTCCCCAGCAATAGCCACCGAGTTCTCCAGATTCTCGAATGACTCGGTGACATGGAATTAGATAGCCGATCGGATTTTTACCGATCGCATTTCCGACAGCTCTAGCAGCAGTTGGGCGAGCTACCATTTGAGCTATAGTTTGATAGGTGGCGATCGCACCAAAGGGCAATTGCAAAAGTGCTCGCCAAACTTGGATCTGAAAGTTAGTGCCTTTTACCAAGAGCGTTAGTGGTTTTTGCTCGCTGAGAGTTTCTGAATTGAAAATCAGGTCACGCAATGATTGAGTGGCTTGCTCATCACGAATGATTTCAGCATTTTTCCAGGTCAATCGCAGTCTTTGTTCGGCGGTTTGTTCGTCTGTTGTATCCAAGAAATAAAGATTACAAATACCACGGGCAGTTGTAGCAATTAGAGATGTGCCAAAGGGGGTATCATGAATACCATAGCGAATTTGCAAACCTGCTCCGCCTGCTTTGAACTCCCCTGGTGACATTGCTTCCAAGTTCACAAATAAATCGTGCAATCGTCCGGGACTCGATAGTCTCACGTCCAATGTTAGGTCTAGAAGGCTTTTAGTCTGAGTGATTTTTGACTTGGCATATTCAACTGTCAGATATTGCAAAAACCGCTTGGGGCTAATGCCGGCCCATTGAGTAAATAGCCGTTGAAAATAATATTCACTAAGTCCTATGTGCTGGGCCACAGTTGCCAGATTGGGCTGGTTTAGGTGGTGTTGTCGCATAAAGGCGATCGCCCGAGCAATCCGGTGATAATCTTCGCTAGCATAGACACTCGCATTCTGCATCGAAATCATCTATCTAAGTCAAGGGAATTTTGATGTTTCCTTACTTTAGCCATAGAGTCGGCTCAAAGCCACCCGTTTCTTGCGGTGAATGCAATCAGTCGATTTTAGATTTTAGATTTTAGATTGAAGAGTTTGAAGAGATTGAAGAGATTGAAAAAAGCGACCTCATATCGTTTCCGGTTGCATGGGAATGATAAAGTCAAGGTCGCGCAATTCCACATTCCCCCACGGATCACCTCCCACTCGCCATCATTCCGGTGTTACCGGAATTGATATCACCCTCCGCGCAACTGCGTCACCAAGTGAACTAATTCTGGTAAAATTAGCTTTTCCACAGCTAGTTTCACACCATTGCTAGAGCCGGGAAGAGAAAAGACTAACTTGCCTTGATACACGCCTGCAACTGCGCGAGAGGCGATCGCCCTCGAACCAATTTCTTGATAGCTCAAAAACCGAAATATCTCCCCAAATCCCGGTAAAATCCTGTCGAGCAAACTCTCCATCACATCATAAGTCGTATCTCGGGGAGCGATGCCCGTCCCGCCATTAAAAATGATTGCATCCACATCTTCACGCTGGGAAAAAGCCTGCATTTGCAATACAATTTTGGCCGCATCATCTTTAACAACAGTGTAAGCTACCACAGAGTGACCCGCATCTTTTAGCAACTTCTTAGTTAACAAGCCGCTACTGTCTGTTTCAGCCGAGCGCGTGTCGCTAACAGTAATGATAGCGCAATTTACGGTTATTTTAGATAAATCGGGGTGAGGAATTTGCGTCATATAACAGATGTTTAAGAAAAAAGAAAGAAGCAATAAGGAAGAGGAAATCAGGAAAAGGGAAGAGGGAATAAGTCATTAGTTAGTTGTGATTTGTTCGTTGTTAGTTATTCATTATCAAATAACTAATAACCAATAACCAATGCCCCATGCCCCATTCCCCATGCCCTATTCCCCCTCAATTATGCCTTGCTAAATCCTAAGCCGTTTGTTTCCGAGTAGCGTTCCATGAAACGCATAAATCGATCCCATTCTGCGGAACTTTTCATTATATAAAGAGCTTCCAAACCTGCAGGCTGACCGTTGATGAACTTAGCATTAACCTCGCGAGTGATGAGTTCGCCTTCTTCGTCGATCATGTACATTCCAGTAATGTCTTCGGTACTGGTGCTGCTGAGAGCTTTGGGATTTTCAAAGATAAACGTGGCAGTGCCTTGCTCTCCGCTTTTAGAACGGGTTAGGCGCACTTCGGGCACAGCATCTTCGTCTATACCCCGAGAAAATTGAATTTTAGCCATAATCTGACAGTCGAACCTTAAGGATTGCTTAATTTCTTAATGTTTAATCATAAAACGATTCGGGTACTCGCAAATCAAGACTTGGGAGAGTGGGAGTGGGCGAGAGTGGGTGAGAGTGGGTGAGAGTGTGTGAGAGTGAGGGAATCGCAGACAAGGGCTAGGGGAGATGGGTTGATTCTTTGTACCCCAAGTTCTCCTATCCCTTGTCTCCCAATTCCCTTAGACGATGTAGGGAGAGTTAATTGGCTCGGCCCGCTTTGTGGCTACCAGAGTTTGGTAGATAAGGGCGGATATCTCGCCGCGGGTGATGTCGTGGGCGGGGCAAAGCTTTTCGCGGGCGGGATAGTTGACCACGATTTTGCGCTCTGTGGCGGTTGCTATCTCGTCGGTGGCAAAACTGGGAATCTGAGCTCGATCGACATAAACGCTCAAAGAATTGGGGTTGCCGCCGCCCAACTGCAAGCCGTTTACCAAAGAAACGATCGCCTGAAGTCTAGTCAAATTCTGCTCCGGGCGAAACGTGCTGTCTGGATATCCAGCCAAAAAGCCAGCTCGATTAGCTTGGTCGATCGCACCTTGCGCCCAAAAATCCGTCGCCACATCCTTAAAAACCGTCGCCTCACGGCGAGGCATCAATTCAAACGCCTTCGCCAACATAGCCGCATACTGAGATCTAGTTACAATCTCGTAAGGTTGAAAAGTGCCGTTAGGAAACCCGTTAACAATATTCATCTTTGCCAAGCGATCGATAAAATCCTTAGCCCAATGCGTGCTGATGTCGCTAAACTTTAGCCCGCCAGGAGTCGGAATTGGCGTCACATTGCCCAAATCAAATAAACCTTTCACCCGCGAAGAATTGAGTTGATTTCCCCCCGCAAAAATCTTAACCCCAGTCGCATTTTGCAAGTCAAATTCGCCGTTATTCTGAAAGATATTGCCGCCCAAATCTTGAGCATTCCCCATATCTGGCAGCGACTTATCCACCGCATTCAAACCGTCTTCCGTATTTTTTTCGATGCGATTATTGCGTAAAATCGGCTGAGATTCTCCCGCTAAAACTATACCGGATCGATTTTCCAAAATTTGGTTATCAGCAATCAAAGGAGCCGACTGAGCTTGCAGAGAGATGCCGAAACCCGTCTTTTGAAAAATATTGCGCCGTATTACTCCCTTAGCAGTTCCCGCCATAATCACCCCAGCCGCAGAGTTGGCCACAAATATGTTGTCGAGAATCGCAGGATTAGCGGTTCCCGTGGCAAAAACGCCTTCGCGCTTGCAAAGTGTGAAAGTGCAGTTAGCCACAGTCGGAGAAGTTGACTCAATCCAGACTCCCGTGCCGCGACTATCGAGATTAGTAACAGTTACTCCCCGCAATTCGGAATTAGTTGCTAGCAGTATCGTGATATTTTGGCCCGCAGCGGTGGGACTTACAAATTTGCCGCTGCCTTGAATCAGAATGCCTCTACCTTTGTTAGCTTCATTGCCAATAACTTTGACTCCCGATGGAATTTCCAAGGGAAATTTTTCGCCACTAGCAGCGCTATAAGTTGCCGGTGCTAACTGAATCGTAGTTCCTGATGCAGCGCGGGCAATGATCGCGCGGGCTATAGTTTTGAAGGGGGCTGATTGGCTGCCGACTGCGGCATCGCTGCCTGTTTGCGGGTTGACGTAAAGTGTTGTCATGTTTTTGGCCAAGAGATAATTGGCGATCGAGCTTTTGTGCAATTTCCATTGTCTGGGAACTTGACCCCGGATCTATATTCACCTTTGATTGCGAAGATTATTTAATTGCACGATATCTGCAACATCACCCATCAGGAGCATTTGTGACAAGTTAAGAAAAAGTGCAAATTGTCAAGGGGATAGAGAAAAAAAGGTAAAATAGGCTGAAACATCTATCTGGCAGGCAGTTGAGCTATAGTTGAACCAGTTATGAGTAGCAAAAAAAGAATTAACCGAGATCATGCAAAGAAAAAAAATCGTCTCCAAGTAGAAAATGAAGCGATCGCGAATCACCTGGAAGATTTATGGTAGTGATAAATATGTAGTGATTAGATATTCATTGGCTCGAAACATAGTTGTAATGATGAATAAAATACCAAATAGCACCCATATGGTTTTCTAACTTTTTAGAAAATCAAAGAGTCTTTCTTACGAGACGAGAAACACGTTGGCGCAAAGTATTATTAAATCTTTCAATGTGATTATTTTTTCCACTGTCTTTACCAACAGGCAGATGGCGTTTGCTTGGAAAAATACAAGCATAAGCCTGCCAAAAATCTGTATAGCAAACAGCGCATTGTCGATATACAGTAGGTAGAGAATTCCAGAATTGTTTTGCTGGTTCTTCGCTACGATTGCCAATATAAAAACCAATAATTTCTCTGCTTTCTCTATCCATTGCTAACCACAGCCATTGCTTATTTTCTTTGTAATCTACAAATGACCACAGTTCATCAAATTCAATATTAAATCTGACTTTTTTTTTAGGTCTAACCTTTACTATGCGTTCGATTGAGGCATATTTATTATTTACGTAATCCTGTAACCATTTTTGAGAAACACCCGTGCTTCTAGCTATAGCAGCCAAAGAGATATTCTCTAAAAGAAGTCGCTCTATTAAATCTTTTATTTGTGATCTAATTACTTTTTTTGTGAGATTTCCGACAAATTGGCAACTGCAACTTTGACATTTTTATTTTGGTTTTTTATCATGAATTCTACCATTTTCAACTATGTGATTTGAACCACAATCATGGCAGTCTGGTCGTAAAAATAGCATATTACATGACTCAACTAATGTTGGCAGATATCAAGAATTCCAGCAATAGTTACTTCTGATAGCATAAGTGTAACTAAATCTACATTCCAGCGCGTCAATAAATATTAAAATCACAAAATTTGATTGTGTCATTTATAAAATTATCCTATGTATTCAATTACTGTAATTAAACTTCACTACATATTTATTACTACCGACTAAAAATACCTTTAACTTCGTCATAACTCAATCCTTCTTCTCGCCTAATTTGTGAGATGCTCGACTGTTGAACACGCGCATCAATATTTTGTTCGTATCGTTGAGTATGTCGTCTTTTTTTGTCCACAAACTTTAATTGTTCTGTAACATAACGTTGACAGTTAGTACAATAAAACTGCCGACGACGCACTTGTAAATATACACTCGCAACCGAAAAATGATAAATCCCTGACTAATATAGGTCGATCTTGGTGCAGTTATTCTGTATAATTATTACAGTGAAGACAAACTATTTTTGAAGCCAAAGCACCCAGTTTAAACTAAATTTATCCTTCAATTTGAGTGCAAGTTTCAACCTTGACTCCAGGCAAGTCTAATAAATAGTCCAAATGAAATCTCATTACTCTAACTGTATTGGTTGATCTATTTTACACCATAAACTTAGAAGAGCCATTAATTCTCGCACCAACTTTGTAATGACGCGGGGATAAATTTTGTTTACTATTTAAATGTGATGTAATTTTACCGAATCCCAGTGCAGGTAAAAGCGGCCCAGTAAAAAGGGTGAGAGAACGGCTTTAATTCTTGACAATATTTCTCTAAATTATTGCGAGATAGATAAATTTGTTTACCAATCTTATCATACTTTTTGTATTCTTCATCCCATTGCTGATAGTCTGAGGAACCGGAGGAGCAAGCCTTTCGTTCTGCCTGGGAGCTTTTGCGGAGCGCGTCGGTTTCTTTAAGTTTCTCTTTCAAAAGTTCTGTGAGTTGGGGTTTATAAATAGCAGCTAAAGTATTGCCCGTAAGCTCTCGCAACTTAACTTGAGCTTGTCTCATAGCTTCTGGGCGATTCTTTCCCTGCTGCCACTCTTGATAGTAAAATATCGAGAAAAGTGCTGTAGCTAAATCATCGACAGCCCAAAGCGTACTGATAACACTTCTGGCTCCCGCCGACAAAAAAGCAGTTGAAAAAGTGAGGATATCACCAGTAATTTCACTCAATCCCAATCCTGTTTCGCAGCAGGAAAGAAATACATCCGACAACTGAGGAAGACGCCATGCAGGAGTCATTAGCTGACCTAAAGTAATGCAGCCATCTCCTAAAATTAATGTCGATTCAAAGGGATTGTCAAAGCGCGACTGGGCGTGGTGGCTAGAGTGGAGGATTTGGACGGTTTGCGCCAGTTCTCGATAGTTACTAACCGTGGCTTGACGGCGACCTTTTAAGCGTTGATTGTCTGGGATACTATAAAGAACTGCCAGTTGCTCTCCTTCAAAGCTGGCGCAAGGCAAGTCGCCCGTCGCATCTTCAATAGTGCCACAGTTTAGGTTATTGCCGGGGGAAGGGCGCTGCTGACAGAACTCTAGCACTTGGCAACTAGGTGCGTAACGAATCAAAAACTTGTCTCCTAAATATCGGTTGTCTCCGATGGGTAGTGCAGCGAAGGGGATTTGGTGAAGGGCAAAATGAGGAACTATAATCAGTTCCGAAATTCCTTCTAAATGCCATAAGATTAGATCGTTTAAATTTAACTGTTGTGCCAGTTCAGTTAACATCCCAACGAACTCTTCTTTCCAAGAATTGTTATCTTCAACATATTGTCCTAACCAATTTTGGAAAATCCATCCGTGCAAAGTCTCAAATCCTAAATCAGCGCAACTTTGCAGGGTAATCTCGTTTTGCCGCACGACGAAGATAAAGGTGTCGCTAACAGTGGTGTAAAAGCTAATAATTGCAGTGGTGGGTTTGTCGATAAGCTGCTGGATGGATGGGAATTTGAGAGGATTGACTCGAATTTGACCCGCAAGCACCGTATCTAAGCGACGAAGTTGTTCCCAAATTAGGAGTTTTTCAGCTTCCAGATCTGCTATTGTTTGATTGTAAGCTGCTAGTGCTGCACGGCTGTTATCAAGTTTGCTATTATCAAAGTCGTTGCTAGGTTGATTGCGCCCTCGTTCTTTGTCAATTTGCTGCTGTAGCCGTTCAAAATCCTGTAAATACTGTTGAATTTCAGCAGGAATTTCTGCACTTGAATAGAGGTCATTGCTTGCCATTAAGTCTACGAGGCGTTTAGAGCGCGATCGCTCTACATATTCAACAGCTTTATCTAACTGCTTGTTATTGATGCAAGCTTGCACGATGTTTGCATAAAGATCGATCGCCTCTGACAAAATTTCTTGGCGGCGCAATTCCGAAGTTGCCCAAGTACGGCTGGTTTCTACGGCTTCAATCGCGATACCGTATCCCTCAATGGCTAACTGCCAATCTTCCGTTACAAATGCTATTTTTCCAAGGGTTTCTCCAGCGTTAAAGCATTCAAATGGAAAAGCTGTTGGCGTGCAAACTTTCAAAGCAGATCGATAAGATGCGATCGCTTTTTCGCGTGATTCAACCATCAAGTAACATTTACCCAGATTCATTTGAGTCATAGCCCACTCTCTAGGAAAAATATCGGGGTTAAAGACTTTCAAAGCAGCTTGATGGGCGGCAATAGCCATTTCTAAATTCTCATTTCGATCGCCCTCAAGTCGATGCACGTAAGCGTTGCCCACATTCGTTTGCACTCTAGCCCAATCTGTGGGAAAAGCGTCTTGAGTATAAACTTGTAATGCTGCTTTGTTAGCTGCGATCGCCTTTTCCATATTTTCTACCGCATCTCCATGATGTCGGTGGCGGTAAGCAGAGGCAAGATTCATGTGAGTTTGCGCCCAAAGTTCCGGGGATTCTTCGCGGGTGCGGAATAACAGGGCGTTTTGATAACAAGCGATCGCTTTTTCCAAGTTTTCCGCCTTGTCGCCGTAGATGCGATCGCAGTAAATAATACCCAAATTGTTTTGGACTTGAGCCCATGATTTCGGATTTGCTTCGCGGGTGTCAACTTCCATTGCTGCAAAACAAGCGGTTCTTGCCAATTCTGCATTCTCTAATTGATCTCCGCGAATTCGGTTGTCATAGGCAAGAGCTAATATATTTTGAATTGCGGCCCAGTTTCCTGGAGAGGCTTCGCGGGTAAATACTTTTAGAGCATTTTGGCAGCAGGCGATCGATCGTTCTAGATTTTCGGCGCGATCTCCTTGAAAACGGTGATGATAAGCACGTCCAAAATACATCTGACAATCTGCCCACATTTCTGGATTAGATTCGCGGGTTAAGACAGTAGCAGCAATTTCATAACCTGCGATCGCAATTTCTAAATTATTAGCTTGATTTCCTTTTTTAAATTCATGGATGCACAGGCTTAAAACTATAATGCTAGCAGCGAGTGCTTTTTTATCTTCTGGTGGCACTTCAGATAGTATGGCAGACGAGCGAGATCGCAACACCTTAATAAAGTGTTCATCAAGTCGATCTTGGTTAGCTTCAAGCACAAGGTTAACTTCTGGAAGTCCCCTGAAAAAATGCTTGTCTATTCGAGCTGCATTTGTTTCCACCAATCTGTCAACGGCGTCGAGTCTATCTGAGTTTGTTTCCGCCAATCGATCAACCGTTTGGAAATTTCTTTTACTTTCGTCAAGAGCTTTGAATAACTGAAAAATTAAACGATCGCGAGTTTCCTCTTGGATGGAATCCCATTGTGCTGTCTGACGTTTTGTCGCTGGGGGAGCTTTCTTCGGGCCGAATCCTTTTGCCATATTCTTTACAGGTTACGAAGGGGATACTACATATACACATCAGCCATCCGCTCCAAAATTACGCAGCATCCCTCCATATTTCTGCTAACTTCTCCAGCAGTGCTTCGGCTAAATCTTCTAAATCAGTGTCGGCGCGATCGGCACTTTCACGAGTAAATTCCCCTCCTGCGGTACTCCCAGCTAACATCTCTCCCGCTGCGTACCGCCACTCGTACTCCTCGCAAGTTCGATAAATACGCTCTAATTGGGCAACAATATTGCTCTGCGATTGAGTTTGGATCGTAGATCGCACCTGTACCGCCACTGGATCGTCAGTTTCTAAGAAGGCGATCGCTTCTTCTAAACGAGTAATCTGTTCGATTAAATTGTCGATCGGCATCAGTTCTGCTACTGCTATTTGTTGCGGTGGATTTGAGCTATCTAAGCTGGGAGCAAATCCCAATAGTTGCACGGAGTCAAGGCGATCGCTAAACTGTACTCCCACATATCCAATCCGATTTTCTATTACTTCTTCGGGTAAGAAGATGGTTGTTTCACCAGGTAAAACTGGGCGGCATTCTAAGGAACCGATGCCAGTAATTAGCAAGTCAGCGACATTAGCTAGCGCTGTTTTTGCGGGATTGAAGCTATCGGAAGAATTCAAATTTGTTTCAATTTGCAGCCATTTTAAATAGCTGTGAACTGCGTAAACAGCCAGTGCATTCAAGTAAACTCGTTTTCCTTTTTGGACTGTACTTTGAACTGCTGCCAACTGTCGAGCCAATTCGTGAGCTTTTAACTCTAGCGGTACTGTTAACAGAGGTATTTGTGCGATGTTCATGGTTGTGATTCCTGTTCATATCCTAGAGTGCGGGCTATTTCTTGCAACAAAGGTTCGCATTTTCTCTTCCAGTGAGAATTAAGAGTGTTGTATTTGACATTTAACTCGTTTGCTAAGTCTTTAAACTTGTCAGGAGGGTCTTTTAACACTCTTCTTTTGCTGAGGAATTGGCAGTTGCACTCCGGGTTAGAACCAGGGCAGCTATTTCTTAGCTTCCTTTCTGGATCTTGCTCGATATATAGTTCTAATTCGCACCCAATTCGCTGAAGAGTTTCTTTCTGATCGTTTTCAATCATGCCATCCAACCCGCTGAGCGTAAAATCGGGTAATAGTTCGAGCCGAGTTGTTTCCCCAGCATCTACCGCAATCGGAGCATCTAAACTAATTGGAGCATCTTTGTCAGGAGAGTACAAATCTTTAATTCGCCAACCCAGGTAGCTGTTAATCCAGTTAACCAAACTTTTTGAAACAGAAGGTGATCGCGGCTCAAATTTAGCAATGTCGCGACTAACCCATTCAAAAGTACGATTGAGGGCTTCAGGATAATTTGGATGAGATGACTTTTTGAGTCCTGGTAGTTGTTGAATTTGCAATAACAGCTTGTTCATGGCTGTTCGCCATTTTTTGCTTGGGGCTGGGTGTTGGCGCACCTCTGCAATTAGAGCGCTTAACCGTCCATCTAGGTCATCCATGCGACTTTTTTGAGGAGCAAGTTAGTTTGTTTATTAGCTATGAAAATTCGCGATCGTGCGAAAATCCTAAGCTATTTTCTCATGTGGTTGAGCTCTTTGTGTGCGTAAGTTCTTGCCGTCCGGAGGCAAGAGGCTATTTCCACGGGAATTATTGCAACTGAAGCAGGCTAAACGCAGGTTGGAGAGTGCGTTAGACCCGCCTCGGCTTTTCGGGAGTAAGTGTTCGATGGTTCTTTCTGATTTCTGCATCGACTTGTTGCACCAGTGGCAGCGGTTTCCGTACAGTTCCAGAAGTTGGCGTCTCTTGTTGCGTCTTGAAGCTGGGGACATAAAGCTTTCGGAGCCTCACGGCTGTTACGTGTTCATTTACGTATCAGCTCCCTGCTAAAAATTTACGCAGCAGTTTCTAACTGAGGGATAACATTTGCCTTAAGTCTTTTGATCACATTGAAATGAACTTAAATACCCAGCTATACGTCTGTCGCTTGTTGTATAAGAGAGTCGGTGACGTTGTGAGAAGTTAAATTTTTAATTTGATGACCATTGCTCAAAAGTTTGAAAAAGCGAGATCCCTTTCTTCCCACACTATATATAGTGTGCCTGCGTCCAGGACTGTAAATGTACGATCGCCCCGCAGTTTCAGCGCCCCGCATCCTGTTACACTGAAATCCTGCGGTTGTGTGCGATCGACTCTTCGGAAAAAAACATAAAATTCTGTAGCCTACAATACATTTATTTGGTTAATGATTGTTTAAACTCTCCAAGTGTAGATTGTGTACTCTCCATAATTCTCCAAAACCCCTAAACGAGTGCGTTGTTTGCTGGACTGCGATTTATCGATCGTCGAACCGTTAAAAACCATAAGTAGTTTTGACCTGAATTCATCGGAATTGATTTGCACAAAATTTTTGAGCTGACCAGGGTGAAGACTAGCTACTAAATCTGTGCAGCGCAGGCATCTATCATATTGACTCAAATTAGTACAGGCTCTTGTCATCTATTTTCTTGCTAATAACCGAAATCCAACCGCATCTCACACTGGATTGTCACGCCCGGTGGACGGCGAAGTGATTGAGCCTCGCTCCTCCAATCTTTTAGAGCCTGCCAAAAAGGGCATTCTCCCAAAAGTTAGCTTTGACAAAAATCTTGGGTTAATCCAACATATTCGTCAATCGTTAGACTTTTGCTAACATCTATTTTTTCTCAACTACTCGTCCTGCAACCCCAATAAAAATAACCATGAGTGGAAACGAATCGCGCGTTCAAGCAATTTCTCAAATCGTCAACCGCAAACTGATGCCATGCCGGCCTCCCAAGCGGCTAGAAGATATGTGGGCAACAGACGTTTTTAGTCTGAGCAAGATGCAAGAAAGTCTGCCCAAAAGCATTTTCAAATCAGTAAAAAACACCATTCAAACTGGCCAAAAACTAGATGATTCCGTAGCTGATGTAGTTGCAGCAGCAATGAAAGATTGGGCTATTTCCAAAGGAGCCCTGTACTACGCCCACGTATTTTACCCGCTAACCAACAGCACCGCCGAAAAACACGACGGTTTCATCTCAGTGCAAGGCGACGGTTCCGTCATCTCAGAATTTGCAGGCAAAGTTCTAGTACAAGGCGAACCCGATGGCTCCTCATTCCCCAACGGCGGCATTCGCTCCACTGCCGCCGCTCGTGGATACACAGCCTGGGATGTCACCAGCCCTGCTTATGTCATGGAAACAGACAACGGCATGACATTGTGCATTCCCACTGTTTTCATATCCTGGACAGGTGAAGCCTTAGACAAAAAAACGCCGCTTTTGCGTTCCATTTCGGCAATGAACAAAGCAGCAACCAGAGTGTTAAAGCTATTAGGAAATACCGAAATTGCTCCGGTCAATTCCAGTTGCGGTTCCGAACAAGAATACTTCCTGGTAGATGCCAATTTCACCACCAGCCGCCCCGATTTAATGCTAGCAGGTCGCACCCTTTTCGGCAAACCTCCTGCCAAAGGTCAGCAATTTGACGACCACTATTTTGGAGCGATTCCAGAGCGCGTTCAAGTCTTCATGCAGGAAGTAGAAGAAAGAATGTACCGGCTGGGAATTCCTGCCAAAACCCGCCACAACGAAGTAGCTCCCGGTCAGTTTGAAATTGCACCAGTTTTTGAAGCAGCAAACGTCGCCAGCGACCACCAACAATTAACCATGACAATTCTTCGCAACACTGCGAAGAAACACGGTTTTATGTGTTTGCTGCACGAGAAGCCTTTCGCCGGCATTAACGGTTCCGGCAAACACGTCAACTGGTCAGTCGGCAATGCCACCCAAGGGAACTTATTAGACCCAGGCGATACACCGCACTCGAACATACAATTTCTAGTTTTCTGCGGCGCTGTGATTCGCGGAGTTCACAAATACGGGCCGCTGTTGCGCGCCGTAGTTGCGACTGCCAGCAACGACCACCGATTGGGTGCAAATGAGGCTCCGCCAGCAATTATTTCTGTCTATTTGGGTTCGCAATTAGAAGATATCTTCGGGCAAATTAGCCGGGGAGAAGTTAAGGACTCTAAATGTCGGGGAATTATGAACTTAGGTGTAGAAACACTGCCTACTTTCATGAAGGATGCTGGAGACAGAAACCGGACTTCGCCCTTTGCCTTTACTGGAAACCGATTTGAATTCCGTGCAGTAGGTTCCGGTCAGTCTGTTTCCGGGCCGCTGGTGGCGATGAATACAATTCTTGCAG
Source organism: Microcoleus sp. Pol10D4 (assembly GCF_036701555.1). Classification (NCBI taxonomy): domain Bacteria; kingdom Bacillati; phylum Cyanobacteriota; class Cyanophyceae; order Oscillatoriales; family Microcoleaceae; genus Microcoleus; species Microcoleus sp. Pol10D4. The sequence goes on along the minus strand of NZ_JAUBRA010000035.1, from coordinate 7,206 downwards.
ATTCTTTGGACTGGATTGCTAACAAATTAGAAAGCGATTTGGCTAACGGAACTGAACTGAATGCTGCCATCCAAACACTTCTCAAAGAAGTGATGGACGAGCACGGTGCGGTTGTATTTGGCGGCAATGGCTATTCGGAAGAATGGCACAAAATGGCCGTTGAGGAACGGGGTTTAGCTAACTTGCGGACTACTGCCGATGCTTTGCCAGTGTTGAAGGAAGGATACATTGAAGACTTGTTTGAAAAGACAGGTGTTCTGACTCCCGTTGAATTGGAAAGCCGTTATGACGTTTATGCTGAGCAGTATTTGCTGGCAATTGAAGTCGAAGCAAAACTGGTAATAAGCATGGCAAAAACCATTATTTACCCCGCAGCCGTGAGGTATTTAGCTGAACTTTCCGGCACGATTTCTAAATTGAAAGAGATTGGGATTGAACTGGAAAAGGAAAGTGCCGAAAAAGTAGCGGTGCTGGTTAAGTCCATGATGGATACTGCGAGCAAATTGAGTGCTGCTTTGAGCAAGCACGATTTTGCTTCGACAGAAGACCATATGCAATATGCTTCGCAAACAATTCGTCCTTTGATGGATGAGGTTCGCCAGTATGCGGATGCTCTGGAAGGTGAAGTGGCTGATGATTTGTGGCCACTGCCTACTTATCAAGAAATGCTGTTTGTTAAGTAATAGCAAACAAATTCGGTTAATTGCAGGTTAGATTTGTAAGGACACGGCAGTGCCGTGTCCTTGCTTGTTTTTGAGGTTAAATGAGTGGTACGCTGAATCGGCCAGAGTCATTAAATGCCAGCTACAGTAAGAGTTGTGAAGATTGTTGAGATACGCTTCAACAAATTTATCGGCGTAGAAAAACTAATATTGCTGCGAAAAGCTATTATGCGAATTCAATCTTTCTTGAAACAAATGACTCTGGCTGCTCTAGCTCTGGTTTTTGCGATCAGTTGCAGTCGATCGACTCCGAACGTAAACTCTTCCCCTGAAGCAAGTACCTCTAGCAGCTTTAGAGTGGCGTTGGTCGTCACAGGCCCCAAAGACGACAACAGTTGGGCTCAAGCCTGCTTTGAAGGGTTAAACCTAATCAAAGATAAATTTAATGCTCAGGTAGACTTTACTGGCATTGACGGTGAAGATAGTGAAGCTGCCCTTCGCAAATATGCTCAGTCAGGCTATGACCTGGTAATTGCAGCCAGTGGTGGGTATATCAAAGCTGCCGAAAAGGTCGCTAAAGAATTTCCACGAACGAAATTTGCCCTGATTACAACGCATCCAGGGAATAACACAAATTTGGGGGCTGTTGCCTTTCGATCGGGTGAGGTGGGGTACCTCACAGGCGCTTTGGCTGCGATGAAGACTAAAAGCAATAAAGTTGGCTATATTGTGGGTGCACCTTATCCGGTTTACAAAGAAGAAGAAGCCTTGTTTAGGCGCGGAGTGAAGGCAACGAATCCCTCTGTTCAAGCCTCGACAGCTTTTCTCAATTCTTGGGTTGATACGGAAAAAGCCATCAAAGTCGCAACGGATATGGTGGCCTCTGGAGTAGATGTTTTGACAATCAACGCGGATGAGGCAGGATTAGCCGCGCTAAAAGCCGTTACGCAAAAGCCAGGAGTCCTTGTGATTGGTTGGGCCAAGGATCAGTACGAACTGGCTCCCGGCAAAGTCCTAACTAGCGTTCTGGAGGACATTCCCAATCTGGTGCTCAATGCGGCGGTGTTAACCCAGCAAGGTCGCTGGGAAGGAAAACTTTACAAGTTTGGGCTCAAGGAGAAAATCTACGACTTTGCTCCTTTCCGTGGTAGTCTCACGTCTCAGGAAGAGGACACTTTCAAGACCATCCGAGATGCTGTGACGACTGGCCAAATTGATGTTTCTCCTTAGTGCGCGCATTAATTGATGTACCAATATTGATCCTAAGTCCGATGCAAAATCAACGCAACGATCGCGCTCTGCCGATTGCCAGAAGCTCCCGTTCTCATCCCTGGCAACGCTTCTTATCTATTGCAAATCAGCTCCGCTATGGTTTGATATTTTTGGTTCTCCTGAGCTTACTGCCCACTGGTGGCTTGCTGATCTACCTCAGCTTTCAGGCGCAGATCCAGCAATCGCGATCGCTCCAAGAAGAGCGTAGTCAGACAGCACGAGGGCAGATTGATAATTATCTAGATGGCTTGAAACAAAGACTGAGCTATTTAGCTAGGGTCAAAGGACTCACCAACTTTCAACCTCAAGCGCAGCAGAGCCTGTTGGAAGGGTTGACTCGTCATAATGATGCTTATGAAGCGGTTGCCATTTTGAACCGGAAGGGAAAAGTTGTTGCGTCAGTTTCACCCTACGAACCGCTCAAGTTAGAAAATCCAGCCAATTCGCCACTGTTTATTCGTGCCTTTAAACAACATGAAGATTATGTGAATCCTGTAGAAATTAATCCTCAAACCAACCAACTAACCACCATTCTGGCGGTTCCGATTCGGAATGAGCGAGATGAGGTGGATGGGGTGCTATTAGCGCAGGTAAATCTCAACTTTCTCTGGTTTGTTGTTTCCCAAACGGAGGTGGGCAAGACGGGTTATGTTTATGTAGTTGATGAGCGTAATTTTCTCATTGCTCAAAAGGCTCGTAAGCCAGAAACGTTTCAACTTGAAGATATTTCTAAGCGTCCGTTTTTTCAATTCTTGAAAGCATCCGAAGATACTAAACGCCTTAACGTTTATCAAGGTCTAAAGCAGGTAAAAGTATTGGGAGCTAGTGCCTTAGTTCGGAGCGTCAAGTGGAATGTGGTTGTAGAACTGCCAACGGCTGAGGCGTATGCTCCCGTTTACCAAATGCTCTCAGTTATGGGAGGCTCATTGATGCTGGTGACGATCGTCGCTGTTGGCATTGGGTATCTATTTATTCGTCGGCAAATTGTGGTGCCCCTCCAGCACTTAACGACGGCAGCTACTGAACTCAGTGCGGGGCAATTAGAGGCACGGGTCAACATCGACAGCCAAAACGAATTGGGGACATTGGCGATCACCTTTAACAATATGGCAACCCAGTTAGAGGAACTGATTAAAGCTGTTGAAGTGGAACGCAATTTTGTTTCCGCTATTCTTGAAATTGCAGGTGCCCTGGTAGTTGTGCTCGACCCGCAGGGACGAATAGTTCGCTTTAACCGAGCTTGCGAACAAACGACTCATTACTCGTTTAGTGAAGTGAAAGGGCGCTACATTTGGGACTTGTTCCCGAACTCAGACTTAGCTGGAGAAGCCAAAACTACTTTTGAGTCTTTACAATCTGGTAATTTTCCCCAGCAGTATGAAGGCAGTTGGGTGAGCAAAGATCAACAACTCAGACTGATTGCCTGGTCAGATACTGCTTTACTGGATAATCAAGGTGAAATTGAGTACATCATCAAAACAGGGATTGACATTACTCAACGGAAACAGGCAGAAGAAGAACTCAAAGCGTCGGAACAGCGACTATCTTTTCTATTCCGCCAAAGTGCACTGGCAGTTTTGGAATGGGATTTAAACTTTAAAGTCACGGCATGGAATCCAGCGGCAGAGAAGATTTATGGTTACACGGCTACAGAGGCGATCGGACATCATGCAGCAGAATTAATTGTGCCTGCGTCTGCCAGGAAGGTAGTCGATCGAGTTATGAACGAGTTGTTGAGTCAGGTTGGAGGAATCTACAGCGTCAACGAAAATATTACGAAAGACGGCAAAACCATTATTTGCGAATGGTTCAATACGCCTTTAGTAGGGGAGGCTGGAAAGATTGTTGGAGTTGCATCCTTGACACTGGATATTACTGAGCGCACGCAGGCCGAAGCTGCGTTAAGGCAAGCAAAAGAGGAAGCTGAGGTTGCACTCAAAACCTTACAGCAAACTCAGGCACAACTCCTTCAGGCAGAGAAAATGTCAGGTTTGGGGCAACTGGTGGCTGGTGTTGCTCACGAAATTAATAATCCAGTCAGCTTTATCTATGGCAACCTGAGCCATACTGCCGACTACACGCAAAATTTACTAAAGTTGATTCAGCTTTACCAGCAAACCTATCCAACTAATGCCCAAATTCAGGAAAAAATTGAAGAGTTCGATCTGGACTACATTAGTGAAGATTTGCCCAAAATCCTGACTTCAATGAAGGTAGGAGCCGATCGCATTCGTCAAATTGTCCTGTCGCTACGAAACTTCTCGCGGCTGGATGAGGCAGAAATGAAGCCAGTTGATATCCACGAGGGAATTGACAGCACATTGATGATTTTGCAAAATCGACTGAAGGCAAATCCGGATCATCCTGCTATTGAAATTGTCAAAGAGTACGGCGACTTACCGCGAGTAGAGTGCTATGCCGGATTGTTGAACCAAGTCTTTATGAATATTCTGGCAAATGCGATCGATGCTTTAGAAAACTACGATAATCAGCGTTCTCGAAAAGATATCCAAACAAATCCCAGTCGCATCACTATTCGGACTAAGCTAGTCACAAACGAAACTGGGCCCGGTTGTTCTAAAAACGTGGTGATTCAAATTCAAGATAATGGGCCTGGGATGACAGAAACTGTTAGACAACAGGTGTTCAATCCCTTCTTCACCACAAAACCAACTGGTAAAGGAACTGGATTAGGGCTATCCATCAGCTATCAAATTGTAGTTGATAAGCACGGTGGCTTACTCCAGTGCTTCTCTCAACCCAATCAAGGAGCAGAGTTCCGAATTGAAATTCCTGTTTTGCAAAGCGGTGCTGTAGCAATTGTTGGTAAATAACTGCTATCACATTCCTCTATATATAGCGTTTTTTAAGTAGCTGGGAAACTGCTAGAGTGCGTCTGAATGATTTGTGTAAATAAAAGAAAAGTGGTCAGCTCAAATTCAAGAAAAAAAGGAGGTAGACAAGTAGTTAATGCTAGCAGCGGGCGCTCTGACTCTCCACAGCAGGCTTTAAGAAGTCGGGGATTTAACATAAGATTAGATCGACCTACTTAAAGCTAGATAAATGACAGTACCGCGTCTCGAACAATTTAGAGGTTGTCTGATCGGTCAGTGTCTCGGCGACGCTATAGGCTGTAGAGTAGAAGGCTATCCGCCGGAAGTTTGCCAAAACTTTGTCAGCTACGAAGTTAGACTCAAAAAAATCAAAGATCGCGATCGCTTCGGCTTTCCTTTTGGTCAATACACCGACGACTCCCAACTCGCCCGCGAACTCCTCCAAAGCTACGTCGCTTGTGGCGAATTCGATCCCAGCGACTACGCCGCCCGTATTGCTGACATTTTCGCTCAACAGCGCATTGTCGGGCGGGGTCGAGCGACAGAAGAAGCTGCAAACCGCCTGATTCGGGGCGTTGCTTGGCAAGAAGCTGGTACTCGTGCTCCCAGTGCTGGTAATGGCAGTGCTATGAGGGCTGCACCGATCGGCTTAATATTCTACGATGACCCGTCCCAGCTTGTACAAGCTGCTTGCGATCAAGGGCGCATCACCCATCAAGATTCGCGGTGTTCTGCAGGTGCTGTGGCGATCGCGGGGGCTGTGGCGATCGTCCTTCAATCTGACATGATGATTGAAACTGAGCCATTTCTCTGTCAACTGAGCGAATGGGTAGCAGAAGTTGATCCTTCCTTTGCTGCTTTGCTCAAAGATTTGAATGATTGGGTGAAATTGCCCCCAGAGTCAGCCGTAGAGTTCATTTCTAAAGCTGGACTCCCGTTAAACTACGAGCACTCTTGGCAAGGAATTTCCCCTTTTGTAGTCGGTAGCGTCTTGTGGAGTTTATATGCGTTTTTGAGAACGCCTCAAGATTACTGGGAAACTCTCTGCACTAGCATCGCCGTCGGTGGCGATGTGGATACCACCGCAGCAATGGCTTGTGCCATCAGCGGGGCATTTCTGGGTCTAGAAGCCATCCCGAATCAACTAGCGGAATGTTTGAACGATCAGGGTAGCTGGCGTCTGGGCGAACTGATTAAACTCGCTGACATTTGTTATCAGTTGAAAGTCAAGTTGTAGCCGCTTCTAATACCATTTTTATAAAGTTATGATAGACTTATATAAAAAGTAAAGGAGAACATTAAAATGTCTGGCCGTCCTCATATAACGATTGCCGAATCTGTAGAAGTATTACTATAGATGAGGAAACAACAAAAAATAATTTTAGCATATAATAAAGTTCAAATGCTTTATTTATTTCAATCAAAACAAGTAGAAACAGTCCGAGAAGTATCGTCGATTTTGGGTAAAAGTGAAACCACAATTCATCGCTGGCTCTTTCAATATAAAGAGGCTGGTATAGAAAACTTGTTAAAAAATCGGCAGATTTTTGGCAGACCAAAAAAGTTTTCAGTTTAAGTAGCGGCTTCGTTACAACAAGAATTGAGAGACCCCGAAGGATTTTCCAGTTATAAAGAAGTTCATCTTTGGCTATAGTTAATCAAAGAGATACCTAGTAATTATCAAGCTGTATACTCCTTGGTAAAATGGGAGTTAAAAAGTAAATTAAAAACCCCAAGACCTCGAAGTCTTGAACAAAAGCCAATGGCAATTAATGAATTCAAAAATAGTCTTTCTCATCCAGTCAAAGCCTTGCTAGAAAAAGCTCCTGACCAAGTAAAGAAATACAAAAAATTTCTCTTTGGGTGTAGTGATGAAACTCGATTAGGACTACATACAATGAGCGAGACGAAGGCTAACACTACGGGGTGTAAAACCTCTAGGAAAACATCAATGGAAATTTAAATGTTTCTGGCTTTACGCAGCCGTATCCCCATCTACTGGAAGAAGTTTTTTTTGGGGGTTTTCCCATTTAGATCGAGTTTGTTTTCAAGCATATTTGCAACAATTGTCGCTTCAATATCCAGATGAATTGCATATCATTCAAGTCGATAATGCTCCCGGTCATCTTTTAAGCACATCTGAATTGCCAGACAATATTATTTTACTATTTCAGCCGCCTCATTGCCCTGAAGTAAATCCAACAGAAAGAGTGTGGGAATACATCAAAGAATTTTTAGGTTGGTTAGTCTTTAGTAATCTTGACGAACTCCGCGTAAAAGTTCAGGAAATTTTATCATCTTTAACAAATAATGTCATTGGTTTTCTCACAGGATGGTCTTGGATCTTACATTCTTTATCTCTAGGGCGTAGGTACAGTATTAGAACTTGACAAAAGTAGGAAAGCATGATAAGTGAATTTAGGAGCTTGTTAAATCCT
>NZ_JAUBRA010000034.1:0-71170 GCF_036701555.1 Microcoleus sp. Pol10D4 | reverse complement strand
CGATCGCGTTTGAGCCAGTCGTCGAGTACATCAAATATGCCTCTTTCGGTCTGGGCGCGTCCGACTGCGATTGTCATTACGCAAATCTCCAAATGGATATAATTACAGCGGATCTTTCTCTCGTCATTAGTCTCCAACCGTTGCCTCTGCTTAGCAGAAAACAAGTTGGATTATGAACAGAGTTTACTTTTCTTTACCGTATTGACGATTATAGAGGTAATTCTTTACAAGAGCAAGTTTTTCTTAAAAAACTTCCGGATCTTGACTTGTCCGAAGCCCCCGAAGTCCCCGAAGCCCTTGCCCTGCATTGGGGAGCTTCTAATATATAGGAGAGTTTGCACTTTGCGTCAGAAGCCCGGTGGCTTGGTAGATATATCGGCCTCAACCTCTTATTTTTCTAAGAAACTGGGTTTCCGTGGGTAAGTCCTATATATATACTGAGGATAGAGCTCCAAACTTAGGTTTTTAAGACTATATGTTCAGCATTGACATCATTGTGAAAAATACGCCCGTCTCGCTGTCGGTGCAGCGGAAGTTGGAGGAGGACGCTGAGACTGTTTACCAGCAGGTACTGGCGGCGATTCGCAACTCCCAACCGCAAATTTTGGAACTCACCTGCGAGAAAAATCCTGAGAAAAAGGTGGCTGTACTCAGCAGCGAGATTTCTGGGGTGGTGGTTTCTCAGAAATCGGGGGCGTCATCTACAGGCAGATCCCCTGGCTTTGTCTCGATGACAGCAGAATGAGGGCTGGGGGTGTTGGTGCCGATATGAGCCAGTCAGCCGTTGCTGTGCGGGATTTGGGTTTTTGCTGGCCGTCGGGCGATCGAGTGTTGCAAGGTTGCTCTCTGGATGTACCCAAGGGCGAGTTTTGGATGCTTTTGGGCACTAACGGCAGTGGCAAATCTACGCTGCTGAGGCTGATGGCTGGGCTGCTGCACCCCCAGTCGGGGGAAATTGACCTGGGCGGGCGAGTGGGTTTTGTGTTCCAAAACCCCGACCACCAATTGGTTATGCCGACGGTGGGTGCGGATGTGGCTTTTGGCTTGGTGGAGGAAAAGCTTTCTAACGTTCAGGTGCGGGAGAGGGTGGCGGAGGCTTTGGAGGCTGTGAATTTGCTGGATTTGCAGCGGCGGCCGATTTATGCTTTGAGTGGGGGCCAGAAGCAGCGAATTGCTCTTGCTGGGGCGATCGCCCGTCACTGCGAAATTCTGCTGTTGGATGAACCGACGGCTTTGTTAGATCCTGATTCTCAGTTGGATTTGGTGGCGGCGGTGCAGCGGTTGGTGAAAAATCGCGGGATTACGGCTTTGTGGGTGACTCACCGTTTGGATGAGTTGAATTATTGTGATGGGGCTTTTTTGTTGGAAAAGGGCCAAGTTGTCGATCGCGGAGATCCGGCGCGTTTGAAGCAGCGGTTGATGCAAAGTCAAGATGTTTAGCTGTTAAGTAGCGGACGTAAAATAGCGGTAGAAGTCAAAGAGTCGCTAGGAGCAAAAAAATGACCGTTGAAGAAGCCATCATCGATAAGGTGCGGGTCTTGCCACCTGAAAAGCAACAAGAGGTGTTAGCGTTCATCGAGTTTTTGGATTCGGATGAGTGGGAGCATATCTATAAAGGGCGGTTTAAGGAACTCCAGCAAGAAGTGCAGATCGGAATTGCTGCGGCGGATCGAGGAGATGTCATCGATGCTGACGTGATGTTTCAAAGGTTGCGGGACAAACTACGACAGCAGCAAGCTCAGGTAGGTCAATGATCCATGTTTGCAAGTTCACAGTTCCCGCGAGTCCAGATATCGAAGCGATCATTGACTATGTGGCTGATAACAGCAGCTTTGATGCTGCGGAACGGTTGCTCAATAGAATTAACGATCGGTGCAAGAGGTTGGCAAGCTTTCCCAGTATGGGACAGAAGCGGGATGAACTGGCTCCCAAGGTGCGAAGTTTCCCGATCGATGATTACCTAATTTTCTATCGTGCTATTGAGGAAGGTATTGAAGTTTTGCGAGTCGTCAGCGGTTATCGGGATTTACGGGTTTTATTCTCACAATCTGATGAGGATTGACCGTGTAAGTGAGTAGCCATGAAGCATTGGAAGGTGAAGAGCTTCAAGATCAGGTAGCAGCGTGCCAGCTTGATACCAAATTAATCTCGCAATCCTCGATCGCGCAACCAAGCATCTGCCCAAAGTGTATCGGCTTCTGACAGCGGTGGTATGACTTCCCAGTTGCGATAATCTATCTTCAGGTCGTAACTTGCTATGTCGTAAATTTGAGTGAATAATTCCTGCAAATTGATGACAGGTTCAGTATCACCCGATCGCAGCGGCAGAGGAAAGGCAGGCAGCGGGTTCTGCACGTTAAAAGCGTACAAATCTGCTCTGGGACGGCGATTTCCCCGACACACGAGAACGCTATAGTGGCTTTCAATGTCATTGCCAATAACTGGCATTTTTTGACCGCGCCGCAATAAATCTATTTCAATTAAATGAGTGCGACTGGATAAAATTTCTTCTCGCTTTTCTTCGTACATTTGTCGTCCTTTTCCTGGGCGCTTATTGCTAGGCGAGAGGATTTCAATCAGGGTGATTAATTCTTGGTTTCCTCTTTCTCTAATTTCTAAATAGCCTTCCCGAACCTGGTAGGGCATGGGAATATTTACTGTCAAGGGTTGTGTGGGTGGCGCTGCAACGGCTACGTTTGATGTGATTAATTCGGTTGTAGTTCTGGGCTGAATTACGTTTACATCAGGAATGCCAATTGATAAATTGTCGTCAGCGGTTTCATAGATTCTCACTTCCAACGAGACTAAATACTTAGGACGCAGTTGGGGAGACAAAAATCTAAAAATTTCACTAATTAACAAGTGATGTAGGGCAGGCCAGAGTTCAGGATGCTCTAAATACGGGTCCATACCGGGAAAGGGAGATGGCATTGATGTGACTCCTTGACTCAAATCTATTTCTAGTTTAGTTGAATATTTGTGGAACAGGCATCTTGCCTGTTTCTTGGGCGGGCAATATGCCCACCCCACAACATATTTTAATGTTTGTGGAACCGGCATCTTATCTGTTGTTCGCACTGTTCAACGCTTAAACTTCGATCGACAATTGCATCGGAATTGACACGCTGTTTTCATCCAACACAGACACCGCATTTACGAACACAATTGTATGCGGGACTGCGGGCATTAAGTGGCGCAGTGCTTTGAGGTAAGATTCGGCATCGGGGCGGCGGGCGAAACGGGCGACTGTTAACCGCTGACAGTTGGGGAGGTGGCGAATTAGATGCCAAGGTTGAAGTCGATCGCGATAAGTCGATTGTTTTGGTATCATAGGAAAATCCTTCCCACTTTTGTGGGTGGTTGAAGAAAGGCGATCGCTCTAGATTTCTCAGGTCACGGGGCGATCGCTGTTAACTGTATAATCATTGAATTACGAGTAGTCGTAATTGTCAAGGGCGGAATGGGACGAATTAGACTGCGAGTTCGAGAACTCGCTCAAGAGAAGGGTTGGACTCTCAGGGAAGTCTCCAACAGAACGGGTATTCCATACACTACGATCGCCACCTATGCCAGTTCTCCAGGTATGGCAACTGTTGACTACACGGCTTTGGACAAGATGGCTCGTGCTTTTGAGATTGCGATCGAGGATTTAGTGGAAATTCTGGAACAGTAAACTGATTTATCAGCGGCAAGATGGGGCTAATTCGTTTGCGGGTTCGAGAACTAGCTGAGGAGAAGGGTTGGACGCTGAAAGAAGTCTCTGACAGAACGGGAATTCCCTACAGCACGGTTAAAAAATACGCCCAAGCTCCCAAAATGGCAACGGTAGACTATACGGCTTTGCAAAAACTTGCTGCTGTCTTCGATTTGATGATCGAAGATTTGGTTGAGGTTTTGGAACGGTAAACTGATTTGTCAGCGGGAAGATGGGTCTAATTCGATTGCGGGTTCGAGAACTAGCCGAAGAGAAGGGTTGGACATTAAAAGAAGTTTCTGAGCGATCGGGCATTCCTGACAGTACGGTTAGAAGCTATGCCCATTCTCCCAAGCTGGCAACTGTAGATTATACGGATTTGAACAAAATGGCTCGCGTGTTTGATATTGTGATCGAAGATTTAGTTGAGATTTTGGAACAGTAAAGAAAAAATAATGCTCGTGAAGACTCAAAGAGAGTTGATGGTCTAAGGACATAATAATGTTGTGTTTCTAGTATTTTACTCAAAAAAACCAGGACACAACATTGTTGTGTCCCTACTGTATTGTCAGCAATTGAGAAATTGTATTTTACTCAAAAAAGCCAGGAGACAACATTGTTTCGCTTCCCTACCTCATCTCATATCCAAACAAATTCGGATCGACTTCTCCCAAATTCAAATCTGCCAAACCATACTCAGCCCAACGCCTTTCGACCATCGCCGCCACATCCGGATCGGACTCCAAAACTTCCCCCCATTCGTGATCCGTTTCCGGTGGCATCTTCGTAGTAGCATCAATCCCCATTCTGCCTCCCAAACCAATCTTTTCACTGGCAAAATCTAACGTATCAAAGGGCGTATTCGGCAGAATAAATACATCCCGAACTGGATCGACTTTAGAACTAATTGCCCAAACTACTTGACGCGGGTCGCGAATGTTGATACTTTTATCGACAACAATCACAAACTTAGTGTAAGTAAACTGCGGTAATGCACTCCAAAATGCTAAAGCAGCCCTGCGCGCTTGACCGGGATATGCTTTATCGATCGAGATAATTGCCGCTTTATAACTCAGCGCTTCCATCGGTAAGAAGAAATCGACAATTTCCGATACTTGCTGCCGCAAAATAGGGGTATAAATACGGTTAAGCGCGATCGCCATCATTGCTTCTTCTTTCGGCGGCCGCCCGCTAAATGTGGTCAGATAAATCGGGTCTTTGCGGTGCGTCATGCAGTGGAACCGCACCAACGGCGAATCCTCCACGCCGCCGTAATAACCCATGTGATCGCCGAAGGGCCCGTCGGGCAGAACTTCACCGGGGGTAATCGTTCCTTCTAACACGATTTCCGAGTCCGCCGGTACTTCCAAATCTACGGTTTTGCACTTCGCCAATTGCACGCCGGAACCGCCGTAAAGTCCCGCAAATAACCATTCCGATAAATCTACAGGAATTGGCGTTGCTGCGGCGAGAATAATCAGCGGGTCAACTCCCAGGGCGATCGCAACTTCCAACTTTTTACCAGCCTGCGCCGCTTTCCGCAAGTGCCGCGCCCCGCCCCGCACCGATAACCAGTGTACAGTCATCGTGTTTTTTGACTGCAACTGCAACCGATAAACCCCCACATTCGGCGTGCCCGTTTCGCAATCTTTGGTAATTACCAAACCCAGGGTGATAATTTTGCCCGCATCTCCCGAATAAGGGCGAATCATCGGGATTTTGTTCAAATCCACCCCTTCTCCCTCAAATACCACTTGCTGACAAGCTGGGAAAAAGTCGCGGCCCGGTTTAGCTTTCACTACGTCAAACAGCACTTTGCCGAATTCTATCGCTTGGGAAATCTTTTTCGGCGGTTTTGGCTGTTGCAGCATTCCCAGTTTTTTGCCGAGCTCTTCTAGTTCGATCGGCTTTTCCATGTTCATCGCCCAGCAAACGCGCTCTTCCGTACCCAACAGGTTGATTGCGACGGGGAATTCGGCCCCTTTGACGTTTTCAAACAGCAGTCCAGGGCCGCCTTTTTGCAGCATTTGGTTGGAAATTTCGGCAATTTCGAGGTCGGAATCGACTAAAGCGCTAATCCGGCGCAGTTGTCCCCGTTCTTCGAGCAGTTTTAGGAATCCCCGCAAGTCTCTAGCCATTTTTTTTAAGAATTGTTAACGTTCTTTTGTTATTATGAGCCGATCGACTGCCACAATTTACTCCTGAACCGCTTAAAGAATATCTATTTAACGAACCGCGAAGACGCGAAGGGCGCGAAGGAAGAGAAAGAAGAAGATAGGTAATGCCTTGTTCGGTTCGGGAGTAGGCTGCATAATGGGTTACATGAAATGTCCAAGATGCGAATCAGACGAAGTTCGTAAAAACGGCCGTCCCAACGGGCACCAGCGGTATCTTTGCAAAGCTTGCCGCAAACATTTTTTTGAGCCGCCCGGCCCGCACTCTTTAAATGGCAAATGCACCGAAACACGGTTAAACGAAACTATCCCGCAAGGAATCGCCCCTGCAACCACCACAGAGTCCGGCGGGATTGCGATTTTGCTGTTAGATGCCGAAAATCTCAAACTTAAGGTTAATACAGAACAATTTTTAGCCGGTTTGTGCGACTATCCCCTGCAAGTTAAAATTGCTTTTGCTAACTGGAAAAACCCAAGTATCGGCAAGTTGGATGCTGAACTTTACGATCGCGGTTACGAACTAATTCACGTTCCGGGTGGTGCTAATAGTGCTGATGGTAAGATGATTGCTTTTGGCGCGGCTATTTTATATCGATATCGGGATGTCAGACAAGTTTTTGTCTGTTCTTCGGATGGTTTGTTAAATCATCTTTGCAATCAGTTGCAAAATCAGGGATTGACTGTGTTTCGGGTGCGTCGGCAAAATTCTGTTTTGTCTGTAGAAAACTGTCAGAATGGTGAGAGCAAGCACTATTCTTGCGAAAGGGAAGAGGAAATCCCTAGTTTTGAAGAATTGGCTAATCAAGTTGCAGAGTTGTTGAAGGCTGAACACAAATCTATTGATGAGCGAATCGCTCGTTTTTCTAGTGTGGCTGAGCTTTTTCAAGAGCGCCGTAATGTTGCGTTCAATTCTACAACTTCCCATGCAGCAACACTGTTGGAGTCAGCAGAGGACAAAATTTCTTCTGGGACTAAAGAGTGTGTCACTCCTCTTGTCGTGGATCTAGATATTGAATCCCAAAAAGTTCCCGAAACCAAGTCAGTAAATTCAATTGGGATTAATTCGCTGGATGCTTTAGAAAAGATACTTGTAGCAATGATTGCGAAAGCGATAGTTGAGTTAAAACAGAATGCTATTCCTGTAACAAAAATCAAGAAACAATTTTATACTAAATATCAGTGTCATGCCGATTTACTTGTGAAAAATTTTTTGCCTGATTCTAGTTTAATTAATTTTTTTAAATCGCGTCCGTCTGTTTTCAAAATGGAATTGCTCGGTAACGAACATCAAGTGGCGATCGCTCCAAAAGCAGCAGCAGCTTCAAAAACAGAGTCCTCAGCCGCCCTGGAAGCATCTATAGCAAATATTGTACTGGCATTAACTGCTAAATCTCCAGGCAATTACATTGGCATTAACCAGGTAGCCACCGAATTTCACAAGCAATACGGTCAACCAATTACTAAAAAGCTGCAATCGCTGCATTTGGGTAGCAATTTTTACGATTTTTTGCAGTCATGCCAAAAATTTAAAGTTCAGAAAAAGGGTAAGGATCATCAAGTGGCGATCGCACAGGCAGATCCCTGACTTATTTAAGAAATCCGGTTTCCGAGTTGTCGGTATGAAAATTTAATCTAAAGTTAACCAAAATTTAAAACAAGCTTATTCTTTTATTATTTAATCTAAAATTAACCAAAATTTAAAACAAGCTTATTCTTTTAGATCCTTTTCTTTGGATGTTTCAGTCTATCCTATGGAGGAGATTTGCAAAGTCGGCTATTAAGGGAGAGGAGGAATATGAATTTTTTCACAGGACGTTGGCGACGTAGTTTTATAGTGACACTAGCAGCAGCAGCATTTTCGCTGACTTTGATTAGTTCCGCTGTAGCAGCCGTCACACTAAACGGTACGGGAGCAACTTTCCCCAAACCTCTTTACGATCGCTACTTCTCTCAGATGAGAAGTGCAAATCAAATTACTGTAAACTACGAAGGAACTGGCAGCGGTGCTGGCATCAAAGCATTCATTGGAGGCAATGTTGATTTCGCAGGCAGCGACGCGCTGATGACGGCGGCGCAAATAGCCGAAGTAAAGCGCGGCGTCATGGCAATTCCCACTGCTGGCGGTGCTGTTGCAGTTGTTTACAACTTGCCCGGAGTGACCAATCTGAGGCTAAATAAGGATGCCATGAACGGCATCTTTGAAGGCAAGATTACTCGCTGGAATGATCCTAAAATAGCCGGAATTTCTGGACAAGCTAAAAACTTGCCAAATACTCCCATTCGAGTAGCTGTACGCGCAGATAGCAGCGGTACAACCTTTATTTTTGCTAATCACTTGCAGGCAACTGGTAGCAGCATCAAAGCTGCCGCTCAGCCGAGTTGGCCAGGAAGCCCTGTCAGGGGTCAAGGAAACCCCGGCGTAGCTGCTTTGGTGAAGAATACAGCGGGTGCGATCGGCTACGTTCAAGATACTTATGCTCGGCAAAACAATCTCCAAACAGCATTTATTCAAAATAAAGCTGGCCGGTTTGTAGATCCTAGCTTGGCTGAAGCAGAGAAAGCTTTAGCAGGGGAAACATTCCCCGCCGACTTCCGCTTAGTAGAAGGCAATCCTAACGACGGTTATCCGATTGTTGGTTTGACTTGGCTGTTAATCTACAAACAGTATCCTGCTGCGAAAGCAGAGGCTATTAAAAAGATGGTTAATTGGGTGATGACTACAGGTCAAGGTATCAACAAACAGTTAGAGTTTACTAGCATTCCTTCAGCTACAGCTCAAAAGGTGGTTCAAACAGTTAATCAGACTGTGGTTGCCAGAGGTTAATTCTGGCGATCGCGCGGGGTTAGGAGTTGACGAGTTAAATCGATAACTCAAAATTCATAAACTATCAGGTTAATGTGCGCTAAATTTACTGTGTAAGGTACGCAATGCGTACCTTACATACCAGGTGCGTAGCGCGCAGCCAGTGCATTAGAATTGCTCTTCTTTTAAGCAAATATTTCACTTTTTACGCACTAATTCCGGTATGACGAATATTTCAAAAAAACCGAAGAGATTGACTCGGAAACAGACAGAAATAAACACAGAAGTAGATTTGACAGATACTGCTGGTGAAGGTCTATGGATGGAGTCAGGATTTACACTATTTGTATGGGGTTTTGCCCTAGTGACAGCGGGTACGCTGTTCTGGATGAGTGCGGTAATTTTTAAAGATGCTTGGCCTGCTATTAGCCAATTTGGACTCTCATTCTTGTGGAATCGCAAGTGGGATATCGGCGAGTTGCAGTTTGGGGCTTTGCCGTTTATTTACGGTACTGTAATTAGTTCTGCGATCGGCATAATCATCGCACTTCCTTTAGGGCTGTCAGTAGCTATAGTTACTAGCGAGAACTTCTTACCCCTTTGGGTGCGATCGCCCTTGGGATTCATGGTTGAATTAATCTCGGCTATTCCCAGCGTAATAGTTGGCCTTTGGGGAATCTTTGTTTTGATTCCCTTTTTGTTGCCATTGCAGCAGTCATTGTTTGATAATTTCAGTTGGTTTCCCTTGTTCAGCAGCGAACCTTTAGGCCCCGGAATGCTGCCCGCTGGGATACTTTTATCGATTATGATTCTGCCCACAGTAGCCGCCATCAGCCGCGATGTCTTGCTGTCAGTTCCAGTAGATTTGCGAAGTGCTTCGATGTCTCTCGGTGCCACTCGCTGGGAAACAATATTTAAGCTGTTATTACCAGCAGCTAGTTCAGGAATTATCGGCGCTACAATCTTGGCATTGGGACGCGCTTTAGGCGAAACAATGGCCGTCACAATGGTGATTGGCAACTCGATTCAAATTAACCCATCCGTGCTCGCTCCCAGCTACTCAATTCCTGCTGTTTTGGCGAGTCAATTTAGAGAAGCTCTCGAACCGCTGCACATCGGCGCTTTGATGTATTTAGCCTTAATTTTATTTGTGATTACTTTGTTTGTAAATGCGATCGCAGTATTGTTAGTTCAGCTAATTGGGGCCAAGGGAGCTAAAAATTAGCATCATCGCAAGCAATTTGGTCACAAGCCGCGCCGCCGGATTTATCCGCTGGTTCAATCTAAAATCTAAAATCGCATGACTCAAGCACAAAATTCAAACAGTATTCTGGATGCAGAAATCAACAACCCCCTGTCCCTAAGCCGAACTATTTTCAGCCGGGGAATGACAGTTATCGCTTTCGCTCTGACAGCTCTAGCTTTGCTCCCTTTGTTTGCTATTTTATACAATATTCTGGGGGAAGGACTCACACATTTGAGCTGGGAAGTGCTAGTGTCTCTACCAGCACCCGTAGGAGTTGAAGACCAGCCTAACGGCTTTGCCAATGCGATTATCGGCACTGCTTTAATGGTAGGAATTGCTACAGTAATAAGCGTCCCCATAGGCGTAATGACGGGAATTTTTGTGTCTGAGTTTGGTAGAGAAAACAAAGCTATCGCCAATAGCATTCGCTTTATCACCGTCATTCTCAGCAGCGTTCCCTCGATCGTAGTTGGCGTCTTTTCCTACGCCCTAATCGTCGTTACCACCAAAGCATTTTCATCCTTAGCAGGCGGTTTTGCCCTCGGTATCATCATGCTTCCAGTTGTTGCTCTGACAACAGAACAAGCATTAAAATTAGTGCCTACTTCTTACCGCCTCGCTTCTGCTGGTTTGGGAGGCGGACGCTTTCAAACTATGTTTCGCATTATCATACCCTCAGCACTTCCAACTATTACCACAGGTATTTTACTCGCTGCTTCCCGGGCCGCCGGGGAAACTGCACCGCTGATTGTAACGGCGTTGTCGAGTCAATTTTGGCCTCCTTTAGTTGATAAGTTGGGCGAGATAATGCAGTCTCCTATAGGTGTAGAAACTATCTCAAAACTCAAAGAAATTCCCGAAACACTCCTGACTCCGACTCCTTCTATGTCGGTATTAATATATAGCTACGCCAGCTCTCCTTACAAGGAGCAGAACGAATTGGCGTGGACTGCTGCCTCTGTGCTTTTGGGCATGGTTTTGATTGCTAGCGTCGCATCCCGTATAGTAACTCGGAAACGCGTGCAAAACCGATAAATCAATAGCTAAAGTGCATCTCTAAGTCAAATATTAACAATATAACCAGACCAATAATGAAACCTAAAGCTAACTTAAAATCCGACGACTATACACATCAATTCCTAGACGATGTAACCCCGGAAATTGACCCCAATGCAATGCCAGCACTGCGGGTTCAGGACTTAAGTTTTTATTACGGAACTCACAAAGTCTTAGAAAATTTATCGATGAATATCCCTCACCCGCAAATTACGGCTATTATTGGCCCTTCAGGTTGCGGCAAATCTACCTTTCTCAAAGCTCTCAACCGGATTGGTGAATTGGAGGGAAAGGTTCAAATTAAAGGAAGAGTAGAGTTTTTTGGACAGGATATTTACAGCCCGAAAGTAAACATTAATAGTTTGCGCCGCCAAATTGGGATGGTGTTTCAAAGACCAAATCCTTTTCCGCTGAGCATCTACGATAATATTGCTTACGGGGTGAGGATTTTTGGTCGCAAAAGCAAAGCAGAATTAGATGAAATTGTGGAATCTGCACTCAAAAGTGCGGCGCTTTGGAATGAAGTCAAAGACGATTTGAAGAAATCGGCTCAGGGGATTTCGGGGGGACAGCAGCAGCGACTTTGTATTGCTCGCGCTTTGGCTGTGAAGCCGAAAATTTTGCTGATGGATGAACCTTGTTCGGCTCTTGATCCGATTTCCACGATGAAGATTGAGGAGTTATTTCAGACTCTGCGGCAGCAGTTAACTGTTGTGATTGTGACGCACAATATGCAGCAGGCTGCTCGCGTTTCTGATTACACGGCATTTTTTAATACTGATGAAAGTCGCATCGGCCGCATGGTTGAATTTGGGCCGACAAGTAAGATTTTTACTTCTGCGGGCAATTCGAGTACGAGAGATTACATTCAAGGCCGTTTCGGTTAATACTTACCAAAAAATTGGGTCTAAAGCCCCCTCCTTCTAGGACGACTTTTTATTCTTGGTCGTGATAATATTGTAATGTGGCTAGGGTATTCAACCACATTAAAAACCCAGTCGCTGGAAGGCAACGCACCTTGAAAACTGAAGTTATGGGCTTGGGCGCAGAAAAGCTTGCGCGGGTAAAAACTTCGAGCAACAAGTACGCCTAGAAACCAGTATTTTGGGTTTTGAATTGTACCGTGGGGCACACGGGAACAAGACTCTGCAATGAGTCGAAAGCTTGAGGACAGAACCATCTTGCGGTAAGTACAGGAAGCTGTACTTATTAAGTGGACTGAATGATACAAGAATCTCTGCCCTTCTAGGGCGGAGAGTTGTCAAATCTTGAACCTCTTTCAGAACAGGCAAGATGCCTGTTCCACAACAGACAAATATTTTTGTGCAGGCATCTTGCCTGCTATAGTTATGTCTTCAGAACAGGCAAGATGCCTGTTCCACAACAGACAAATATTTTTGTGCAGGCATCTTGCCTGCTATATTTATGTCTTCAACACTGCTGAAGCGAGAGTTGGGTATTTTCGGCGCTACTCTGATGGGCCTGGGCTCGATTGTGGGCACTGGGGTATTTGTGAGTATCGGCATTGCTGCGGAAGTTGCTGGGCCGGGAGTGATTTTGGCTGTAGGTATTGCAGCTTTTGTTGCTGTTTGCAATGGCCTTAACAGCGCTCAATTAGCGGCAAATCATCCTGTTAGCGGCGGTACTTATGAATATGGCTACAAATATCTCAATCCTTGGCTGGGTTTCACTGCAGGCTGGATGTTTTTGTTGGCGAAAACGGCTTCTGCGGCTACTGCTGCTTTAGGTTTTGCGGGGTATTTTTTAAATGCAGTTGGTGTAGCCGATCGCACTTACTTGATCCTAACAGCTTTAGTCGCCCTCGCCACCCTCACTTTAATTGTATTGACGGGAATTAGGCGATCGAATATTGCCAATACAGCCATAGTCTCAGTTACACTTCTATCCTTAGCGGTGTTTGTTGCTGTCGGTTTGCCAGAGGTAAGGTGGGAAATGGCCACCGTACAGAATAATAGCTCGATCGGCTCCATCTTCCAGGCCACCGCCCTGATGTTTGTCGCTTATAGCGGTTACGCCCGCATCACCACAATGAGCGAGGAAGTGCGAGAACCGAGGGAAACCATTCCCAAAGCCATAATTTTCACTTTGGTGCTGACAATGCTGCTTTACGTCGGGGTAGCAGTAGTTGTCGCGGGCGCGGGGGGAGCCGATAAATTGTCTTTACAAACAGGGGGCACGACTGCACCCTTGGAAGTCATCGCCCGGAGTTTCCGAATTCCCGGAGTTTCTCAACTGCTAGCCATCGGCGCAATTACCGCTATGTTGGGAGTCTTGCTGAACTTAATTTTAGGGCTGTCGCGCATCTGGCTGGCGATGGGGCGACGCTTGGATATGCCGAGAGTCTTGGCGCGGCTGAATCCTTCGGGGACAACTCCCTACGTGGCTGTGGTGGTTGTGGAAGTTACGATCGCACTTTTAATCCTCGTCGGCGATGTCAAAACCACTTGGTCATTTAGCGCTTTTAGCGTTTTGATTTACTACGCTATCACCAACCTCGCCGCGCTGCAACTTTCCCCCGCCGAAAGACTTTATCCGCAGTGGTTGGCTTGGGTGGGTTTGGGGAATTGTCTGTTTCTGGCTTTTTGGGTGGAGAGGCAAATTTGGCTGACAGGATTGGCATTAATTGCCGCCGGTTTAATTTGGCGGGCGATCGTCCGACTCCCGGCGAAAAACTAGAATTGTGATAAATTGAAACAGCATTCCGCATTGTAGAGGGCCATGCCCGATCGAACTCCCTTGCTGGCGACTCAAGAATCTCTGGCATTCAGCGCCATCAGTCGCTATATCGCTCAAACGCTAATTACCATTCAGGAAAAGCATCCCGAATGGATAACTGAAAAATATAGGAAAACCCCCTGGGCCAAACCTGATTTTCAGTCAGTTTTGATTGGAAAATTGACAAAAAGTTTCAGCGTAGCCAGCGATACAGATTCCCTGCTGCTGACTGCAAAAAAATACCTACAAATTCTGCTGATTCCAGAATTCGTTAATTCACCTCAATTCAGCAAATTATGTGCCCAAATTCAGCAGCTAGCCCAATCTCAAACAGCACCAGCTAAATCAGAAAACTTAGTTTCGTCAGAACCTCCAACTCCAACAGCCAATCAACCAGCCCCGCGTCCTGTCGGCATTGCTATCTTGCTGTTAGATGTCGAAAACTTGCAACTCACCATCGAAACCGAAAAATTCCTAGAGGGAATTTGCCACTATCCCATCCAAATCAAAGTTGCCTTTGCCAACTGGCGCAGCATGGGCAAGAAAGATGCCGAATTTCACCAGCGCGGCTATCAACTAATTCACGTCCCCCCCGGCAAAGACAGCGCCGACTTAAAAATGGCTACAGTCGGCGCATCGATTTTCGTACATTATCCCACAGCCAAAGAGATTTTTGTCTGTTCGTCCGATCGCGCCCTCACTCACCTCAGCAATACACTGCAAGCCCACGGACTAACCGTATTTCAAGTCCGCAAACAAATAGATAAAATCATAGTTTTAAACAGCAAAACCGGACAAGTGGAAACCCATTCCCTCGTAACCACACCGGAAATTACACCCCTAGAACAATTAGTTATTCAGCTAAAAGAATTAATCAAAAAAGAGCAAAAACGCACCTCAACTCAGTGGATCAAACTTTCTACAATTTCAGCTTTATTTAAAGAGAATTACGGTTTAGTCCTCAATCAAGTTGTTGCCCATCATTTGCTCGGCACTAAAACCAGGGATATCTTTCTCAAATATCCCACCGATTTTGCCCTCCACAAGCCCTCAGAAACTTCTCAAACTTATGTCACTCTTTTTGAGGTGAGATTATCGCCCCCACCGCCAATACTTAACCAAGAAAATCTGAATAATCACCAGGCAGCACCTGCGACTTTGACAGATATTAATTCTCTGGAAGACTTGGAAAGAGCTCTGGTCAAAATCGTTGGCGACTTAACAGACAACTCTCCTGAAAATTCTGTATTTCTCTCCAATGTAGGCAGCGAATTTCACCGACAATACGGCAAACAAATTACCCAAATAATTAAAGATTTTAATCTCGGTAGGAAATTTACTAAATTTTTGCAATCCTGCGCTTCTCTCCAGCTAAAAAAAGCCGAAAAAGGCTGGCAAGTTTCCCTCAATTAATTAAAATTTCAAATATATAAGCATCCCCATTACTAGCAACTTGAGTTATCATAGTTGGTAAAAGTATAGTCATTTATTGCATGACATGGGAGGCGTTGAATCCCTCCCCTTTCACTTTCACTTCGAGCGGATTGACCCGCCTTGGCTGAACTACGCAGCTCCCTATCCCATTGCTAAACGCATTTGGGATTGCTTTTCTCAAAATATTGTAAGATCCGTTAACATCCGCATTGATTAATTGACCGACCGATGTTTTGTACAATCCTCTCTTAATTCGCTTGCCACTAAATGCGACATCATTAGCGCCAGTCTTCCCATAAACAGGGATTGGATCTAAAGCTAGAAAGTTCGATTTAGAAGTATAGGATTCTTCTTGGATAATCACCTTTATCCCAACCAATTCAGCTTTGTATTCCAACATTTCTATTAATCGGGCATGAGGCACACTTACGAAGTTCTGATTGGTTTGCTTTCCTAAGCTAATATCGCTCTTCCATTGTAGGTTTTTTCCAATTATTAGCTTCCCAATCTTTCGTGCGACGAGAAGATTAATTATAAGCCTGCTGGAGGAGTGCAAGTAATTATCTACTTTTTGATTGCGACAACGAGTTAGGCGTTGAATACGGGATGATTTCTTGCTACTTCCTTTCAATTGAGATTGTAGTTTTGCCTTACGCTTGTTGTAGAACTGATTGAGCGATTTCAATGGTCGCCCGTTAATCAGGAGAGGGGTAAAACCAGACTGATTTGAAGTTAACGCCACTAAATTATTTAGTCCCAAATCCATACTAGCTACTGCTTCTTTTTGAATCAGTTCGACGGTGGACTCCGGTTCATTATAAATTACCTCAATTACATAGGAATCACATTTGGGAACCAGCCTAACTTGGCAAATTTTATCTTATTTTATTTGGGTTTTTATTGAGATTTGTGTACCCGAAAGCTTGATAATTCCTTTGTTCAACTGCTTGCTACTAATCGCCTGAATCGTATAGACAAGAATATTTCGACCCTCGACTTTATCTTTGTACTTCGGTAGTTTCGGGCGACCAGTAAATTTAGAGGAATCAACTTTGTAAGCTTTGACAGCTTCAAAAAACGATTTCCAGTTCTTGTCCAATATCATCAAGATTTGTTGACTTACCTTGGCTGGCAAAACCTTGTAGGCTTGATGAGACTTCATTAAAGGGTTCATCTCGTTGTAATTAATGTAACCCCATCCATAGACAAAACTCTGACGGATGACGTAGTTAGCGGCATTGTAGAGATTCTTGGATTTAAAAGCTAATTCATCAATCTGGGCGAAACGGTGTTCCGTAGATTTAATGATGTGCCTCTCTGCTAG
The DNA here is from genome assembly GCF_036701555.1 of Microcoleus sp. Pol10D4. NCBI lineage: Bacteria > Bacillati > Cyanobacteriota > Cyanophyceae > Oscillatoriales > Microcoleaceae > Microcoleus > Microcoleus sp. Pol10D4. Next base: position 54,703 of record NZ_JAUBRA010000034.1, on the reverse strand, counting down.
TTGCATCCAGACTCTCCATTTTTTAACTAGCGCAACAATTTTGGATTGGACTTTCTTGACTATCGGATACTACCATTGTTTATTGATGCTTACAATCTTAATGAAGTTTTATGATACAATCGGGACGTAAAGAAATGTAAAGGGATATGCACGACAAAGTTGTGGTTGTGGTGGGTGCGAGTGGCGGCATCGGTTCAGCGGTGGCCCGCAAACTCGCTGATGCGGGTGCGAGGCTAGTGCTCGCCGCCAGAGACAGCATTAAGTTAGACGCTTTAGCTAGCGAACTTTCGGCAACAGAGGTACTGTGCGTGCCCACGGATATCACCGATTTGCCCCAAGTCGAAACGCTGATGCACAAAGCTGTGGAACATTTCGGACAAATTGATGCCCTCGTAAACGCCGCCGGTGCCGGAATTCTCAAGCAGTGGAACAAGTTAGAACCCGCTGATTTAGATGCAATGCTAGACTTGAACTTAAAAGGCAGTTTTTACACCTCTCAAGCCGCCGCCAATGTGATGAAAGAACGCAAAGCCGGCCACATTTGCAATGTCATCGGAATTTTGGGCAAGCATTCGATGGCGATGGGAACGGCTTATTGCGCTTCAAAGTTTGGGGTAGTTGGTTTCAGCAAGTGCATGGCAGATGAGCTGCGACGCTACGGCATTAAGTTTACGCTATTCTATTTTGGCGGCGTGGATTCTCCGTTTTGGGATAATGTGAGTTTGAAGGTAGACAGGTCAAAAATGCTGAGTACCGAAACTGCCGCTAATGCGATTATGTTTGCTCTTTCGGCTGACCCGCAAGCTGTGCCGATGGAGATTAATATTCAGCCGGAAAGTCATTTGTTCTTTTAGCGATTGAGGAGTGATTAGAAGGCAGAAGGCAGCGGAAGCTGAAGGCAAGAAAAATTATGATATTTTTAGGTTTGAGAACTTGTACAGCACTTAATTATGTAGGTGCACGGGCTGGCGCACCTTACCCCTATAAGTAGTGTGTCAAGCCATTTTTTTGCCTTAGTCCTATTGGCCAAGGCCTAGCGACCAAATCCAAGTTATCGCAGACACCGGGTTTCTTTTAATTGCCGACCTATTTCTGCCTTCAGGAAGAGTTAGGGTATTCAATCTTTAGGTTATTATTATGTGGTTACGCAATAAAAAGTATGAAAAATATCCATTACTCAGTCCCTCCCTTGCGATTTCGCCTTGAAAATCAGCAGATTTTCTATTTTTCAGTTTCCATTTTCAATTATTGATTATGGAGTTCCATCGCATTCAATTTTACGTTGAAAACGCTAAAATATCCCGCGACTGGTTTGTGAGCCAGTTAGGCTTTCAATCAATAGCAGGTTATGCCAATAGCCACACTCACACTGAAGTTGTCAGCAGTGGCAATGTATGTTTTGTTTTATCTTCGCCCCTGACACCCGCTAGTCCCGCTGCTAGTTGGTTCAAGTTTCATCCTCCAGGGATTGCCGATGTGGGTTTTCGGGTAAAAAATATTGAATTAGCGGTAGCTAGAGCGGCTGCTGAAGGCGCTAAAATCCTGGAACCGATTCAAGAAGACCTAAACGCAGGAGGCTATTTTAAGCGGGCAAAAATCGCGGGCTGGGGAGATTTAAGCCACACGCTCGTGGAGCGAATTGGTAGCCATTCACTGCTATCGGCTTCGGATAAGCTGCCGTTGTTTACCCGGATAGACCACGTAGTGTTAAATGTTGAATCTGGGGACTTGTCAAGTGCTGTGAGTTGGTATCAAAAAATATTAGGTTTTCAAGCGCAGCAAAATTTTGACATTCAGACTGAGAAATCGGCTTTGCGGAGCCAAGTTATGGTGCACGCTGAAGGTGGGGTGCAATTCCCAATTAATGAACCGGCATCAGCTAATTCTCAAATTCAAGAGTTTTTGAGTGCAAATCGGGGGCCGGGAATTCAGCACATGGCTTTGCAAACTAATAATATTGTGGGTGTTGTTGCCGATTTGCGATCGTGCGGTTTGCCTTTTCTGCCAGTTCCTCCAACATACTACTCCGAATTGCAGCAGCGGCAAAACTATTTGCCCGCAGATTGGCCAGCAATTGCAGCTTGTCAAGTTTTGGCAGATTGGCAAGAAGATACTCCCGCAGCGATGCTGCTGCAAATCTTTACCCAGCCAATTTTTTCAGAACCGACTTTCTTTTTCGAGATTATTGAGCGCCGAGTTAGTTTAGTTAACGGCAAACAGGTGCAAGCTGGAGGTTTTGGTGCGGGTAATTTTAGAGCTTTGTTTGAGGCAATTGAACGCGAACAAATGAAGAGGGGAAGTTTAATAGATGATTGACAAAAACTCCTCTTTTTAGGTCATAAAGGCGTGTTAATTAGCACTGCGATATCTTTCCAACCATAGGCAATTTCTTTGAGTGCAACTCCTGCTCTAGTTGTTTGCTGTTCGTCTACTTTTTCACCTCCTAATAATTCATAAAACCTATAGGCTGAATTGTCTCCTAGTACCCAAACTAGCATCGAGTTCAAACTTAATTCTGCCAATTTTGTGGCAACTGTTCTGACGAGTTGCCGTCCAATTCCTTGACGCTGATATTCATCCAAAATATAGATGGCAAATAATTCTCCTTTATATACAGATTTGCCGGTGCGCTCGCAACCACCCGCAGCAAAACCTACAATTTCTCCCGATTCATTCTCAGCAACGCAGACAAAAACCCCAGTATTTTTGACGTTTGTCAGGGTTTCTTGCCAACGGCTTTCTGCTTTTTCATAGGACAGTTGCGCGAGGTAATCTGCTGGTACAATTTTTCGGTAAGCTGTCCGCCAAGTATCTAGATTCACCCGTGCGATTGCAGGTGCGTCAGCGATTTTAGCTTCTCTCACAATCATCAGAACATACTCCTTTTTGGCCCTGAAATTCTATTTTCAAGTCTAGGGCAACTATACGATCGCGCCCTTCTAGTTTAGCTCGATACAGCGCTCGATCGGCCTGTCCAATTAACTGCTCAATCGATAAACCAGCAGCAGGCACAGCATTAGCGATCCCCATACTGAGAGTTATAAACTTACTTACCTTGGAAGCAGCATGAAAAATTGCTGCAGCTTTCAAATCGCTGCGAATTGCTTCAGCTACCCGCATTGCTCCTTGCACATCAGTCCGCGACAAAATTACCGCAAATTCTTCGCCGCCGTAGCGGGCGGCTAAATCTCCTACCCGCTGAGCGTTGCTAGCTAAAATCTGGGCTACTTGTTTTAAACATTCGTCGCCTCCTGGATGCCCGTAATGATCGTTGTAAAGTTTGAAAAAATCGATATCGCACAAAATTAAAGATAGCGACTCTTTTTCTCGCTCCATCAACTGCCATTCTAATTCCAATTTTTTGTCAAAACAGCGACGGTTGGGAATTTGAGTCAATCCATCCACCGAAGCGAGCCGCTGCAATTCCATGTTAGCTGCTTGTAATTCTAATTTTGCTTGTTCTAAAGCTAAATTTTGCAGAGCTAATTCTTCGCTTTGCCGTTTTTCTTGTTCGTACAAAAATCGGATTGAAGCTTCAGCTTCGTGCAATTCTTGCTCCGCATATTTGCGCTTGACAAATTCTCCTAATTGAGAACTTACCACAGCTATGATCTGAAGTAAATCTTGATCCGGTGGCAGTTCTTCCCGGCAAAAAAAAGTCATTACTCCTACAACTTGGCTCCTAGCGTGAATGGGGAAACCGAATCCCGATCGCAGTCCCGCTTCCTGGGCCAAGCGCGATCGCACGAAAGTGGGATCGCCCACAAGATCAGTAATCCACTGCGTAGAACCGCTTCGGGAAACCGCTCCCGGCAAACCCTCACCCGCAGCCAAAGTAATCTGCTGATCGTTTTCGGCAAACTCCCTAACTTCCTCCGCTGCCTGCCAAACGGCCACCCGCCGCCAACAAGGAGTTTCCTTGATCGGACAACAAAGTGGCAGGCACCAAAGCGGATCTGTTTCAGATTGTATTTCCTCACCCAATCTAGTTTCTTTCTCCGCCTCTGCAGGCGTCCAAAGTTCGCCAAAATCCCACCCAAAACTTTGGCAAATAGCTTGCAAAATTTTCGGAGTTGCGCTATCTAGAGAACTCGATTCTGACAGGATATGAGTCACAGCATACTGTGCTTCTTGACACTTTTTTATGCGTTGTTGCTTGGTAATGTCTTTGCCGATATAAACAAAATCTTGTATAACCTCGCTATCTGTATCCGGGCTTCCTGTGATTGTCTCGAAAGTAGAACATGAAAATGCGACAATCAGATTTAAACCTATTTTCGTTTTGCAAGCTACTTTTACTTGAGGCCAATATTGGCTTTTAAGTGCAGGAGGTAGCTGGCTGACTTTGCGTAATAATTCCTCCTCTGCCGTAATCATGGATAGGGATTGACCGATTAATTCCGATTCGGTATATCCAAATAATTGCTGTGCAGCTTGATTCACTTTTTTGATTTGGCCCGATGCTCCTGTTACGAACAAAACATCCCCTAAGGAATTAATAATTTTGTCAATATAATCGCCAGCCGCAGCTAAGTTATCGACTTTCATACTGTTTTCGTTTACAGCCTGAACCATGATTTTCTGAGCTGCAATGCTATCTGTCACATCTTCGCATAAAATAATCAATCTGTCAGCGTTGGCTTGTCCCTTATAACCAAATATGTACAAATTTAGATACAAATAAGATCCGTCTTTGAGAACTCGGTTAATTGATTTTAACTGAAAATCTTGTTCTCGTTCTTCAATAATATCTTCAAGGATTCCTTCAATTCCAATCAGTTCAGGAAAACTCTCGCGCACGTCTTTTCCTTCGGCTACTTCTTCATGAATGTAGGCAAAATCTTGCACTTTCAAAGATATTTCTTTAATCTTAAGTTCCCGATCGACTGCGAGGTATTCCATCCTGCGTAAGGATAAAAGCTTATAAAGAAGAATATTAATACTTCTGGGGCTGCTCTCTACAGTTAATGTTGGAAGCGTCTCGTTATTGTAGAGCATCTCTCTCAAAGGTTAGCCGGTAAAGTTAGTTGTTGTTTGGCTGCGACGATTTATCATGGGAATTTTTATACTGGCAGATGTCATCACCTGTTACCGCTGGCTAATTTATGCAAACAGTACACTTTGGATTCTCCAAGCAGTTTTTTGCTTATTTTAAAAATGGTGCCAAATAGTAATTTAACCAACTTCTTTTGAGAAAGCGCAGTCAAAATCAGCCTCGATTGAGGTTGAGATTTATGAACAATATGTAGCGGTTTACACTATTTGTCCGGCACATTTTAATTTTAAATTCCCCGATATGGCTGACAACTGCTCAAGTTGAGGAACAGCACAGTTTAATTGAAATGTTTGCTTTAATTAGCACCATTCCTATAGACCTTACCTCCCCTGGGTATTTGTGTCAATTTTTGTAAAGAAAGTGTTACCTTTAAATGATATAGTATCGAAGAATTTGTATAAAAACTTAAAAACACTCTGCTAAATGCTGAGACTTATTACCGACTTTGACGGCCCGATCATGGACGTGTCCGATCGCTACTACCGAGTTTACCAGTATTGTCTCGCCGATACTCAACGTGAGGGGCAACCAGTGCGGGAACTCCCCAAGGCAGAGTTTTGGGACATGAAGCGCGCGCGGGTTCCCGAAACCGAAATCGCCATCCTCTCAGGATTAGACGCAGCCCAATCCCGCGATTTTGCCCAGAAACGCCGTCAAACCGTCCACACCCTACCCTACATGATTTACGATCAACCAGTTCCCACCGCTCTGGAGACTCTCGAAAAGGTGCAGCGCGCTGGAGTAGACTTAGCGGTGATGACCATGCGCCGCGTTAGGGAACTAGATGAAGCCTTCAACCGCTGCAATTTAGGGCAATTTTTCCCTGAAAACCGCTGCTATTGCCTCCCCAACGATTACGTCAAAACCGGGGATGTCAAAGATAAGCCCCTGTTAATGGCAAAAGCTCTCGCCGAACTGCCGCCGGCTTCTGACGTTTGGATGGTTGGGGATACGGAGGCAGATATTATAGCAGCAAAAACGCACGGTGTCAAGGTAATTGGTGTTTTGTGCGGAATTCGCGATCGAACCCAACTAGAAATGCACCAACCAGATTTAATTGCTAACAATTTGAGCGAAGCAGTTGAGATTATTTTAGATAGTCAGTTGTCAGTTGTCAGTTGACTGTTGACTGTTGACTGTTGGCAGTTGTTAATTATTGTTATTGGTTGGTTCGTAAGTTTTAGGTGTTAGTAATTAGTTGATTGTTACCAATTACTAATTACCAATTAACAATTACCAATAACTAATGACAGTTGATAGTTGACTAATGATTGATGACTGTTGACAACTGACAACTGCCAACTGTCAACGGTCAACTGACTATCGCAGAAAACTGCTGACCAGCCACAGAATTAAAAACGTAAACAAAGCGATAAATTTCTCTGTTGTTATAAATGCCGGACTGACCAAAGAACCCAAAAATCCTCCCAGCAACAAGCCTATAACCAAGCCAGCCACAGTCAGCAGCACGGCGCGACCAAATTTTTGTTCCTTGCGATTAACAAAATAAAGACAAGAGCCGACCCCAAGAGCCAGAGTTAACTGTAGTAAACCATCATTAGCTGCCGGATAAATACTCAGTCCGCCTAAACCCACATACACCCCAGCCGGCCACAAAATGTCCGATCGACTAGGAGTATCGATCATCCGCTGCAACCAAGCTGGGCTGCCACTAGGAGGAGACGGAGTAAAGCTTGGGGGTGGGGGAGTCAGCCGTTCGGGAAAGCGAATGCGTTCGGGTACTTTAATTTTCCCTTCCTGTCGCTGCCGCAGGCGATCCATGAGGATCGCGTCGTAAGCTGCTTCGATCAATTCCAAACGTTTCTTGTCACCGCTGTACTGCTCGCCTAGGCGCGTGCGGGCCTCTTGCACTTCATCAAAGGAAGCATCTTCATCGACTTCAAGCAGTTGATAGGGAGTTGGCTCACTCATGGTAATAACCCGCTGAAGACTCTCGTTATAGAGCAATCTTAACAAGAGAGGAAAGCGGGGCGGGATCTCTGCCGCTTTCCCAAAAGTTTTGCTGCTAGTTTTTGGTGCTTTAAAACAGGAACCAGCAAACCTTACGAAAATAGAAACTAGAAGGCATTTGGCATTCGTAAATAAAAAATAATGAATCCAAAGATTTTTATTTTTATCTTGGCAGTCTAAAATTTTACCTTCTGCCAAATGCCCTCAGAAGGGACTTGTCCCGCAGGCACTCACAATTCCCGACCACTGGACTTTTTTAAGTCGATCGCGGCGGTAAGAAAAAAAGTGAGCCGAGTCAGAATAAGTACAGAAAGGAGCGATCGCCACTTGAGAACTATCGATCCCCAACTGCTGCAATTGCAAAGCATTGCAGAGGCGAACATCCAAGCGTACCTTTCCCGGTTCTGGATCGGCCAAGACAGGCGTTTCCGGCAGTTGGTGCAAAAACTCTAGAATGCCGTCGGCTGTCGCACTAACGGCACTCTTAGGAGCAATGGTGGCTCCCAGTTCCGCTGCTACTTCCACAGATACCTGGTAAACCTCTCCAGCGATCGCCGGCCCCATAGCAATCTTCAGATTTTCTAGTTGACTGCCTTGTGCCACAAGTTGAGCGATCGCCTCTGGTAATATCTTAGCAGCAGTCCCGCGCCAACCCGCGTGAACTGCCGCAACGAGTCCCGTGCGATCGTCAGCAATCAGCACCGGCACACAGTCGGCCGAGCAAACCCACAGCGCCTCCAATTCTCGCGCGGCCACCAAGCCATCAGCCTCAGCATAGCTTGGGGCAGCGGTTTCCGGGCCCGCAGCCACAACCGGCGACAACTCACTCGTTTTGAGTACCGCATTGCCGTGTACCTGTTGGAGTCGGTAAACCTTAGCTCCAGGTTCGAGAACTTCCGTCAGATCGATCGGCCCCTGGGGCGAGAAATCGCGAGTAAAAAAGCCGTGAGACCAGCGAGAAAGCAAGCTACAAGTCAGATAGGGCAAGCCTTCAGAACTCTGCCAGTCCCAACTGATACCGTCAGGCCCTCCGCCACACTCAGAGTCAGGAAAATTTGTCAAGCGATCGCCAGCTACAGTCATGAAACCTATCCTTACCCAAGCGAATCATTTAGCTTGTATTCTAAACAATCAAAAATTTTGTCCGCGAATTTTAAAAGCAGGGTCAGCTTTCAGGAAAAAATCGCGATGAGTAGGCGGTTTTAGAACAACTAACATCTTGCAGCCTTCTCGCTTAACAGGTTTTCCGGCCTGTTCCAGAAAGAGTAGATTTTCTTGTGGGGAGTAGGGGTTGGGCAGGAGAGTCCGCCCGGAAAAGATTATTGAGAATGGTGCAATATTTCAGGACGATCGACAGCGCAGAAATTTTGCAGAATCTGACAAATATAGGCAACTAATTAACATAGACGAACGCCAAAGCGCTATCATCAGTGTGGCCCTAAGACACTTTTACGCAAGTGCCATCAGGATCAAAAAAACCGGATATCGATCGCAAGTCAGTAACGAGCGGGTTAAAACCTCTGAGCTTGTAAGAGAAATCAAGCAAGCTATGCTGACCAGTCTAAGCCTTAACTGGCTACGTTATTTAGGTCACGACACCCTGGGATGCGAAGCCAGTCCCCTGCTCTGTCGCTGGTAGTTAAACAGTCTTAAAGTCACTGAGACAGTGCTGCCAGCCTAACAAGCCTTTATAACATTGACGAGGCTAACTTTACCCCAGAAATGGGAGATTGGGGCAACCATACCCCAATAAATCGGAGAGGTTACATTAAATTCCCTCTCCGACCCCGAAAGGGGATTCAAGGCGATTGAAATCGCCGCGCCGTTTTCCTCTCAGGACTAAAGTCTCTGAGCTTCTCACTTACCGAGAATTTTTTGTGAATGCGTAAGGCATTTGAGCTTGTTCTATGTGCAAAAAAAATTGCCTCAAGCCCGGTAAAATCAGTTAGGCCTGTATATAAAGACAAGGATTGCCATACATTCGATCCTGACTTCGAGATCCTTGTGCCCCCTGTTGAGTTGGGAAAAAAAATCGTGAAACCAGTTCCAGACAAGCAAATAACAGCCCATTTGAACACCAAACAGCAAAAAAAGAACCCTACAGGCGCCCGGAGTCGATCGCGCCTTTTGTCCGATCGCTCACTGCTGGTGGGACTGGGTTGTCTTGCCAGTCTGGGACTGCTCAGCAAAGGCTTAGTTTTGGCCCAAGCCGAAACTCCGCCAGCAGAACAAGCCGTCCCCGGCGCAGCAGACCTCCAGCCATTATTTGAAGCTCCTCTACCGCCCCCGGAACCCGCATACAGCCAAGTGGAACCAGAACCATACCCTGAACCGCAGGCAGAAGTTCCACCGTCCGAGCCTTTCGATCCTGAACCCGCCTGGGAGCCGGAGTACGCCAGCGAACCAGCTCCCACGCAATATTATCTGCCGGAGCCAGCGCTGATTCCCCTGCCAGAAGCGACGGCCCAGGAGCCGCCTTTTGAAGCGCCAGTTAACCCAGCCCATGCTGAAATCGACCAAACAGACTACAGTGTTGGCGCTACCACCCAGTACCAAGAGTACGAAGCGCCAACCAGAATAGAGTTTGCAGAACGATCGACCGGCTGCGAAGGAGTTGGTTTGTGCGCGCCTCCTCCTATTTCCGAGCCGGTGACGGCAGATGCCGGAGAACCCAACTACAGACAGGAAACTCCGATCGCAGACGACGGTTATATTGCAGCCCCTCCTCCTCGAAATCGGCCAGAAAGCCTTCCGGGCGATGTTCGGGGAACTGTTGCCGGAAATAGTAGCGGAAATCCTGTCAGTAAACTCGGTCAAGCCGTTCAACAAATAGGCAGCCAGGTTTGGAGGGATTCAAATCCACCGGAATCTGCTTACGCACCCCCGCGCTACTCGGCAGACGCTGGATACTCGGCTAACGCTGGATACTCGGCAGACGCTGGATACTCGGCTAACATCAGCTACTCGGCAGACGCTGGGTATTATGCCGGATCTGCATCTTACGGCGGCGGCGCTCCAGCCCCCAGCATGGGACTCGGGCCGGTTCAAGTCGGTGCGGTTAGTGTCAGCAGTGGCAGCAATAGCGGTTTTGCTTACTACAATCTCACGCCGCGTCCCCCAGGCCTCCCTGGAAATGGCAACAAAAGCTTGCTGTTTCCGCTATCTATTGCTTCGGCAATTACTTCGCCGTTTGGGTGGCGGACTCATCCGGTTATGGGCTACGGCAGGTTTCATACCGGAACTGACTTGGGCGCCCCGATGGGAACGCCCGTACTGGCAGCCTATGCGGGTCAAGTGGCGATCGCCGATTGGTTGGGCGGCTACGGTTTGACGGTAGTTCTCAACCACAGCAAAAAGTCTCAGGAAACTCTCTACGGACACCTTTCGGAACTGTTTGTGAAACCGGGAGAGTTCGTGAAACAGGGAGAGACGATCGGCCGCGTCGGGAGTACGGGAATGTCTACAGGGCCTCACCTTCACTTCGAGGTTCGGCAAATGACTGACCAGGGTTGGGTGGCGATCGACCCGGGCTCTCAGCTAGAATTCGCTCTGGCAAAAATGATCGGCAGTTTGGAAACCGCCAAAGTACCGCAAATGCCGAAAATGGTGGAAATACAAACCGCTAGCTCACTCAAGGATTGGGAAAACGATCTGCCCCAGCTTCCACCTCTGCCGCTGGGAATGGACATCGAAGTTCACAACCTCCAGCCGCCATTCCCGGAATTCTTAAAAGCTGATACTTCTAAACCCAAAGATGCCGAAGCCGTCAAACCCAAAATTCAGAAGCAAGCTAACAGGTAAAAATTGGGGATTGGCTAGATAAATTTTCTTGTGGAGCGGTCGAAAAGCGCACCCCACAAGAAAATTAATGTTTTGTGCAACGATCTCGCGAGATCGTTGCTTTTCATCGTTACCAGGCTCTTTCCGGTAACGATGAAAAACTGATAAAAAATGGTAACTTGCAGCTTATGCTAATAGCGCAGCATTTGTGGGAATTAATTTTATTTCTGATTATTGTAGTCGGGCCGATTCCCTTAAGCTTGTCTCTGGCGGCCGAGAATCAGAAAGAAAACAATAACTATTCATTTCCCCATTTTCTCCTTGTGTTCCTGACAGGGTGGAGTATTGCACAAGTTTGTATCGGCTTGATTTTAGGAAGTGCCGATCGACTAAATATTACTGCGGTGATTATAGCAGAAATTCTCATTTGTGCGATCGGCTTCATCCTGATTTATACCAAAAACCACAAAACTTTTACCTTCTCGCGCTGGCCGATTCCCCAACTCAAGCAACCTTTGGGCCCATCAGAATCCCTAATTATTGTTGCCACCGCTGTTGCAGGAGTTGTGCTGTTGGAAACTCTGGCAACCAAACCCACAACCAATTATGATTCATTGTGGTTTCACCTACCTGCGATCGCCCGATGGTATCAAACCCATTCATTTACCTTATTAGATGCCGCCGGAAATTGGATTTTTGAACAAGAACAAGCACGAGTTTACCCCTACAATTGGCACGTTTTATCTGCTTTGTGTGTGCTTCCCTTCGGAGAAGATTTTTTAGCCACTTCTCCCCTGCTAATTGCGTGGGTAATTGAGGGAATTGCAGTCTATCTATTGAGCGTAAAATTTGGAGCAACGCGACTTCACGGTATGGCAGCAGCATCTTTAGTATTGACAGTACCAATGATGCTGAACCAAATTAACACGATTCACCCAGACTTACCGCTAGCTGCAATATTTACAGTGGGTTTGTATCTAGGTTTATCCTATCATAGCAGCCGATCGCAATCCGAACTTTCCCTATTTCTGGCAGCCACAGGAATGCTAGCCGGAATAAAAATCACTGGGATAGTCTATGCAGCCTCACTTTTAGGAGGATTAGCAATATTAGAACTTAAAAGATTCGCGGTTAATAAAAAATCCACACCAGCAAATTTTAGAATTCGCCACTTTCTCAAACCAGTCTTACTGTGCGGCATAGCTTGTTGCTTGCTTTTAGGAGGTTTTTGGTATGTGAGAAACTTGCTGCAAATCAATTATCCTGTCGGCGAAGTCGGCGATATTAAAATTCCCTTAGAGCCTGTTCGTTTACCGTCTCCAACACCTCCGGTACAGCAGTCGCCCGCTTCGCCACTTCTAAAGATTTGGCAAAGCACTTTAGCAGCTCAATTTAATCCCAGCAATTTTTCCCACTGGCAAACTGTCGGCTTACAAATTATCATTAGATTGCAACTGCCCTTTCTGGCGATCGCGCTTCAGGTATTGGCAGCACCTCTTGCGTTTATTCAGGGTAAAAATAGAATAATTAATCAAAATAATATTATATTAATTATACTTCTCGCCAGCACAGGAATTCTATATTTAATTACACCTTACACATCCGGTACTGTCGGAGAGTCGATCGGTAAACTCAGCCCTATACTCGGCTTTAACCTCCGATACGGATTTCCCTTTTTAAGCGTACTCGCCATCGCCGCAGCAGCTACAGCCACTCTCTTGAAAACTCCAAATCTAGTTGTTCTGATATTGGTTTTGGTTAGTGGTTTGTTGGGTATTACTAGCAACACAATTTTTGATTATATTAAAAATGCTTCTTTCACCGGAGATAGTATTGTTTGGGGGAGTTTGTTGATTGACAATTTGAAGTCTAGCCCCATAGAAGGTATTAATACTATCGGAGCAATATTACGCCCCAGTTGGCAATATATATTACCATATCCAATATTTTATATTGTGTCACTGACTCTGGCTGCGATATGGTTGAAAATAAATCCGGGCTTAGGATGGCTGAATCATCTATTTCCTACCCGAAAAAAAACGATTTACCTAGTAATAATTGGTGTCTGTATAGGATTGATAGTAATTGGTCATTGGAGGGAAAAGCGAGATATTGCACGTACCGAACTGTATCGTGGTATTTACGAATATATTGATAAAAATACAGTACCAGATGAAAGAATAGGCTTCTTTTTAAGTTCGCGCAGCTACCTGTTTTACGGGAGAAATTTGGACAGACAAGTCTTATATGTGCCATTTAGAGCCGATCGACTTTCGGAATGGATTGACAACCTGCGGCAAAATAAAATTAGGACTGTGGGATTCGGGCCCCTGACTGAGACAAACGCAGCTACCAGAAAAGCTTTATCTTGGCTGACAAGTGCCCAGGGCCCCCTGCAACCAGTTTTCGGTAAAGATTTTAATACTGAGTCGGTGCTATATCGCTTGAAAAATTAAAAGTTATTAGTTACCATGAACCAAGCTAAAACTCTATTTTCAATTATTGTTCCGACCTACAATCGCCCCGATAAATTAGCGGCGTGTATTCAGTCTTTTGTGGAAATTGAATATCCGCGCGATAAATTTCAAGTTATCGTCGTCAACGATAGCACCGAAATCTCTGTAGAAAATACAATTTTGCCTTTTCAAAATCAGCTAAATATCACACTTCTGACACAACCAAACTCCGGCCCTGCAACCGCGAGAAATACTGGATCTTTTGCCGCAGAAGGCAAATTTTTAGTGTTTACAGACGATGACTGTACTGTGGGGGTAGATTGGCTGCAAAATCTGGAAAAGCGATTTGTGGAAACACCAGATTGCTTAATCGGAGGTCGAACTGTAAACGCGCTGCCGGATAACATTTATTCTATTGCCAGCCAGCAACTGATCGATTACCTTTACAGTTACTATAATGCTATTGGCGATCGCGCGCAATTTTTCACTTCTAACAATTTTGCCCTTCCCGCTGAGGCTTTCCAAAAAATCGGCGGCTTTGACACGACTTTTTCTCTAGCGGCTGGAGAAGACCGGGAATTTTGCGATCGGTGGTTGCATTCGGGCAATGCCGCAATTTACGCTCCCGAAGTTATAGTTTATCACTCACACGCACTAACTCTTCGCAAATTTTGGAAACAGCAATTCAATTATGGTAGAGGTGCTTTTTTGTTTCAGCAAATGATCTCGAAACGCGGGGCTAATGGGAAACTACAACATCCGTCATTTTATTTGAATTTGCTAACTTATCCATTTTTCCACGCACCGGGCTTTCAAAAGCTATTAATTGCTGCTTTGTTTTTAGTTTCTCAGGTGGGAATTGCTGCGGGGTTGTTTTGGGAGAAAAACAATTTTGTTGAGGAATAGAGTTGGATTATTGAACCGCAGAGAACGCAGAGGACGCAGAGAGAGAAGTAAGAGTTACTAGGGTGCGTCTGCTTTGAGCCGTCAATTATTGATAAAATAATTCGCGGATTACGCACCCTACAACTACAAGTTTATTCTTTAGACCTTTTGCAAAAAAAATATGTTTATCCTTAAAAGTTTGCTCAAGTTTAGGTCAAACTTTGAATTATTGGGTTGATTGGCATCTCCTTAAACTTGCCGGATCTGCTAGATTATAAAATTGGCTAAAGTTTCGATAAGAGCACAAAATTATTGTGCAAGAGGTCTATTGTTGTGTAAGATATTTGGTCAGTTCTGAAACTTCACCAGCGCGTTGCCAGTCACCCTCTCCTCGCCTAACTTTTGTGCGAGCCGTAATTTTCTGAATCTCCCAGAGTTGCAATGCGGTATACGGCCCCTCGGCTTTACCTGATCGGAACACGTACCAGTTAGCAACTTCGGGGGCTGCTTGTCTCACAGGTCGCATCCGAGTTGCTCCAGCATCGGCACTCAGTTGATTGAGTTCTTGTTCTATTGGATTTGGAGCGGGTAAGTTTGTGGCAGCCGACGATCGCCTTTTTTGCTTTGCAGCAGGTGCGGTGGAATTCTGTGATCGCCTTTCTTGCTTTGCCGCCCGTCGCCGACGCGCCCAAAGATCATATTGATAAAGTAGAAGCACTGAAGCAACCCACAGCCAAAAGACAATAAACCAAGCATTTACCAGTGGCTCAAAACCTTGAGACAATACCTCGGTTATCGGTTGATTAAACTTTGCGCCAGTCATGGCAGCACTAATAAGCGCTGTGACCGTATTTAAAACTTGATAAGTTACGGCGTTATCTATTTGGCTTTTTTCAATTCCCTCTGGGGCCGCCGCATAGAAAAGGAAAACCAGGCAAGTTAGAGTAATTATTGCTGCAACCAGAGAAGCAATAAGGGCGTTGATTCCTTCTCTCAAAGAGTCCCAGTTTGGTTTGTTCCATGCCTTAACTGGCTTGGTAGTGGCAAGTTTTCGGTGTAACTCTTGATGACCCAGAAAAGATTGAGGATACCGAGGCGCTGCCCAAAAGGAAATTCCTGTGAGACAGTGATGGTAAACGGTCATCCACGCTGCTGAACCTGCCCAGCTTGCAAGTAACCAAAAAACAATTCCTCCGCCTGATATCGGCATTAACTTCGCTAAAAAATTCGAGGTACTGCCATAGGTTACGGTTAGTGCGATCGTCCTCAAACATGAGATAGGATGAGGAAACCACGCGGGCCATGATGGAATTTTCATGAGCTTGCAATTAGGAGTTCGTTTGTGTAGTAGCTTTCAACCCCCGAGTTTTATCTTAGCAAGGTGCGCCGCGCGCACCCGAAGATTAAATAAATCCGTGTTCTGCTAAGAATTCGGGTGTAATTGTTCCCAAACTGTTGATTGTGGGGGTTTCTTCCCACGGTTCGGGATGGGATTTTGAGCCACTGCGGAGAAATTTGGCGACATATTTGCCCAGAATATCTGCTTCTAAGTTTACTAAACTTCCTGGTTGCAAATAGCTGAGGTTTGTCTCACCAAAACTGTGGGGAATGACAGCAACTTCAAACCAATTAACGTCAGCATCGCAATCTGCCACGGTTAAGCTGATGCCGTTGACGGCGATGCTGCCTTTGGAGACGATGTAAGGTGCGATTTGACGTTGCCATCCCGAATTTGCTGTTGGTGGGGCAGTAAAGCGCATCTCCCAAGCGTTGGCGGTTTGGGTTGATGTTGCTAAAGTGCCGATCGCATCTACGTGCCCAGTCACAAAATGTCCCCCCAATTTGCTACCGGCGCGCAGGGAGGTTTCTAGGTTCACCAAAGCATCGGGGAATGATCCCAGAGTAGTGCGGCGCAGGGTTTCTGGGGAAGCGACGGCGACAAAACCTTGCGGCAGAACTTCTACTACCGTCAAACAGACTCCATCCACGGCTACGCTGTCCCCAATGGCTAAATCTTGTAAAATCTGGTAGGAGTTGTTTGATGTGCAGGAAATTTGGAAATAATCGTTGCCTAGCGACTTCAGCTTTCCGAGAGATTGAATTAGTCCTGTAAACATAAGTATTTTTCCGTAGTCGATCGCTTATTTACATGAAACCACAGGCACAAACCAGACGCAGCAGCTTTTGCCGTCCCCTCTCCCCCGGAGTCAATCGAAAATCTAAAATCTAAAATCTAAAATCGAGAGTCCCAGATCAGTTGCAGATTCCGGCGAAGATCAAGTCATACTGGATTTAGGTGATCTTTATGTCCAAGTTCTCTACTGCCTTACAGTTTCTTAATTCTATGAGGCCGATCGAATGATTGAAATGAAAGTCGCTGGAATTGCCTTAGATGCAGCCACGCGCAGTCCTATTGTCCTATTGAGAGACGCTACTGAGCGACGGGCTTTGCCTATTTATATCGGTCAGGAGCAAGCAAAGGCTATCATTAGCGCGATCGAAGGCCACAAGCCTCCTCGGCCCTTAACTCACGATCTGATGGTCAATTTTTTAGAGTCATGGAGTCTTACCTTGGAGCGCATAGTTATTCACTCGCTGCAAGATAACACGTTCTATGCCGTCCTGATCGTCCGTCAGGGAGAAGTTAAAAAAGAGATCGATGCCCGACCTAGCGACGCGATAGCCCTAGCCCTGCGAACGAACTGCCCCATCTGGGTGATGGAAGAAGTCGTCGCCGATGCTTCGATACCGGTCGATCGAGATGCTGATGAGGCCGAACGCCGGGCCTTCCGGGAATTTATCTCAAACCTCCGTCCAGAGGATTTGATTAAGAGAAGCGGCTTCAGTCCGGGCGAAACTTCCTAACATTTATGCGCTATCGACGGTTTGGCAAAACGGAGTTGCACCTGTCCGTATTTTCCTTGGGAACCATGCGCTATTTGGCTTCTGAGGAAACTGCCTGTCAGACTGTACAACAGGCCCTGTCTCAGGGAATCAATCACCTGGAAACGGCGGCGGGTTATGGTTGCAGCGAGGAATATCTCGGTGCGGCCCTGTCGGCTGGTTTGTCTGTCGATCGATCGCGCCTCCACGTCACTACAAAAATTTCCCCAACCGAGGATGCAGCAGCCATGGAACGCTGCATCGACGCATCCCTCAAACGCCTGAATTTAGACTATATCGATTGTCTGGCAATTCACGGTTTGAATACTTGGGAACATTTGGCTTGGGTGCGATCGTCCACAGGCTGCATGGAATCTGTACGCAAAGCCTTGGCTGATGGCCGAATTCGGCACGTCGGCTTTTCGACTCACGGGCCTCTGGATCTGATTTTGGCTGCAATCAATACAGATTTGTTTGAATTTGTCAATCTGCATTATTACTATTTTTTTCAGCGCAACGCCCCGGCAATTGAACTCGCCAAGCACAAAGATATGGGCGTTTTCATCATTTCCCCAGCCGATAAAGGAGGGCAACTCTACACGCCCCCGGAAACTCTCGCACAATTGTGCTCGCCTTTCTCCCCCTTAGAGTTAAACTATCGGTTTTTACTTAGCGATACTAGGATTGGGACTTTGAGTGTGGGCCCTGCAAATGCGACAGAATTAGAGCAACCCCTGAAATATTGCGATCGCGACTTTCCTCTCACCAACGCCGAAATCGCTGCGTTCGATCGGCTAGAATCGGTTATTGCAGCCACTTTGAAAACCGACAAATGCAGCCAGTGCTATGCCTGTTTGCCTTGCCCGGAAAACATCAACATTCCCGAAGTATTGCGACTCCGCAATCTCGCCGTCGGGTGCGACATGACTGACTTTGGCAAATACCGCTACGCCATGTTTGAAAATGCCGGACACTGGTTTCCCGGCAGCAAAGGCAACCGCTGCACCGATTGCGGCGAATGTTTGCCCCGGTGTCCCGAAGAGTTAGACATCCCAACCTTGGTCAAAGATACTCACCAGCGACTGGGCGGTAAAGCAGGCAGGCGGTTGTGGGATTGAAAAAAAGGTGAAGCAGGGAAAAGGTCGATCGGGCCTATCTAAGTGTTGCAATAATTACGCTAAACTTTGGTTTAAACTGACATCTTGCACCATTCTCCAGAACAGGCAAGATCCCTGTTCCACAAAGAATTAATTTCTTGTGGGGAGTAGGGGTTGGGCAGGAGAGCCCGCCCATAAAAACCTTATTGAAAATGGTGCAACATATCTGTTTAACTAAATTTACGATACAGTCGATCGATCAACTACTTCGTTTTACGACTGTATGGAGGAGCATCCCGATTTTGCAAAAAGCGTTTTTGAGGAGCGAGTATCTTGCACAGCAAAGCCTACATCTAACCGCGAACACTCCTGTGAAAGCACTCATTGGGATGCTCCGAACAAACTTTAAATAGGAGCCGATTATTATATGTAAAAACAACTAAATAACACCATCTGATTCAACAGCTAGAAACCGATTTATTTGAGAATACCCCAGTCATTTTCTTGCTGGGTTGGCGGCGAGAGGCAACAATTTTATGATTAGTGATTAACCGAACTCGATATAAAATCTAAAATCGTTCAACTGAGCACTCACGCCGAAGTCTAAAATCTAAAATCTAAAATCTAAAATCTAAAATTGATCGCCTGTCATCTACAACCGATCCCGCATCAACTACTATGGCTCATACTCAGTTAAACGACAGCCAGCCAAATTGTCTGCAGCAAACGAAAGTTGCGACTTCCGAAAGAAGATTGCAAGCAGCTTTCAAGCCGTGTACCTACAACTTATCTGTTACCAGAAAACAGCTAATCGGACTGCTGACAATACAAACAATCTTGCCCGTCGGACTAACGGCTGCAGCACTGTGGCTAACATCGGCAGTTGGAAGCAATCAACTGCAAAATCAAGCTAAATCCGAATTGAGCCTTAGTGAAATTAACTACAATCTCCAACTAGATCGCGCCGCCGACCGTTTGCAAAACTCCTCTGACAGCAAAACGATCGCCCAAACAGCCTTAGCTTACAACAGCCGTAGAAGATTATCAGATTTGCAAAAATCTGTCAAGCAAATTCTAGAAAATCAAGTCAAAACAGGAGCAATACACAGTGCAGCTTTAGTGGGGAAAGATGGGAAGATAATTGTTAGCGTTAATCTCAACAAAGATAGACAAAGTTTTAATCCTCGCAACCTAGACTATCAAGTATTAGCAAAAGAAGAGCCTATTACGGTCAGCAAAATTCTGGCTCAATCAGAAAATCAGAAACAATTGCCAAATTTGCAACCGGGAGTGAGCGAAGGTGTCCTTGTTAATTACTCAGAAATTCCCGTAAGAAATGCCAAAAATAAGACTGTTATTGCTGCTTTATTTCTAGGAAGGAATTTAAGCAAAATACCGATGGTTGCCAGTAGCGAAATAGTCAATTCAGCCGTCGGCTTTTACGCTATTTATGCACCGCTTAATGAGGGCAAATATGTCTTGGTAAGTGGACAAAGTGTTAGGAAAAATCAACAGTTGCCCGACTTACTGTGGATGGACAGATCGCTACTGATGTCTGCACGCGCCGCCGATGGCAAACCAGTTGCTCAGCAAATAAAAATAGGGAATCAGGCTTATACAGTAGCAGCAAAATCTCTGAATAATTTAGCCGGAAAACCCGCTGTAATTTTAGTGCGGGGCATCCCCGAAATATCGATCGCAACTTTGTGGGGCAACAATTGGCTGCTGCTGGCACTGTCTGTCGCCGCCCCTCTCGCCTTGGTAGTTACAGTCACGCGCCGGATTGCAAAACCCGCTACCTCGGATTTATCAATAGCAGACGGTAATTGGACATCTAACTCCACCGCCGAACCGCAGCAGCGCTCCCGCAAATTCGATCGCCTTTCTGAACATTTAAATTTCGGCGAATTCCCCGATTTATTCCCAAAAAAATCTAGTTTAGACGGTCAATTAGCGCTGGATTTTCGATATAAAAAAATTGCGGGCGATCCTCTTCGATCCCTTCGCCAACGCCCGATCACAAATCCCCACATCCCGCTCGCTTTCCAACCCCTAGAATTGCCCGAAAACTCCGTCTCAAACGAGTCACGGCAGGTAAATACAGAACTAGAAAAAAGTGCGATCGCCTTAAATCTAGTCCAGGAAGCTTGGCAAGACTTAAATCGCCTCAGCTTGGAATTACAGCCAGAAATACTCGATCGCCAAAACACTCAAAAAGCCCTGCGAAAGAGCGAAGCACTACTGCAAGCGATTTTAGACAACTCAACAGCAGTAATTTACATCAAAGACCTTGACGGAAAATACCTGCTCACCAACCGCCATTTTGACAATTTGTTCGACATCGCCAAAGAGCAAATAACAGGGAAAACCGACGGCGATATTTTTCCCCAAGACAAAGCAGCAGCCCTGCGAGAAAATGACCTGAAAGTTCTCGAATCCTCCTCGCCCATAACCCTCGAAGAAATCATCCCTCAAGACGACGGCCCGCACACTTATATTTCTCTGAAATTTCCCCTCTGCAACTCCGAAGGTAAAGCTTATGCAGTCGGTACAATTTCTACAGATGTGAGCGATCGCAAACTTGCCGAACTCACCCTAGAAAAAGCCAAAGCAGAACTAGAAATAGAAGTCGAACAGCGCACCCTATTCCTCAAACAAGCCAACGAACTCTTGCGGTTTGAACTCGCCGCCAGAGTCCGGGGCGCCATCACTGTCAGACAAATGACGGCTCAGGTAGCCCGACACGCCAGAACAGTTGACGGCATTCTCGGCGCTTCTCTTGACCTAATTTTTCTAGTAGATCGATCGGGAAAATACACCTATGTCAGTCGCACCGCCGCTCAAGCTGCCGGCATGAACCCCAGAGAAATGATTGGCAAAACCTGGCAGGAATTAGGCTGGTCGCCAACAATTATGCAGCGGGTTCACCAAGAATGCGACAGCATATTTGCGACAGCCGAGCCCGTGAAAGGCGAAGTAATTGTCCCCACGGCAAGCTGGGGAACCCGCGACTACGAGTATATTCTCAGTCCGGTTTGTGCCACAGACGGCAGCGTCGAAGCGGTGGTGGCGACACTGCGGGATATCACCGAACGCAAAGATGCTGAGGAAGCATGGCAGTTGGCGAAAGAAGCCGCAGAACTCGCCAACCGCGCCAAGAGTGCTTTTCTGGCAAACATGAGCCACGAGTTACGCACTCCCCTCAACGCGATTATCGGCTACAGCGATATGCTAGCGGAAGATGCCGAAGAGTTAGGCAACTTAGAGGTAGTCTCGGATTTAGACAAAATTCGCACTGCTGGCAAACACTTGCTGCGCCTAATTGACGACATTCTCGACATTTCCAAAATTGAAGCTGACAAGATGGAGATTTACCTCGAAAGCTTCGATGTGGGAGGCTTAATCGAGGAGGTGATAACAACTATCAAACCGCTAATGGATAAAAACGGCAATACTTTGGAAGTATTGAGTTCTGACAATATCGGTGCGATGCACGGCGATTTGATGAAAGTGCGGCAGGTAATGCTGAATTTGCTCAGCAATGCTGCTAAATTTTCTGCTAATGGGACGATCGTGCTTACTGTCGCAAGAATCACCAGTGAAGAATTAAAAAATAAATATCAACCGAAAGTTGCTCAAATGTTAATTTTGGATGCAGATTTTTTAATTTTCCGAGTGACGGACACGGGCATCGGCATGACACAAGAACAGCAAGAGCGACTGTTCCAACCTTTTACTCAAGCCGACAATTCAACTACTCGCAAGTACGGAGGTACTGGTTTGGGACTGACTATCAGCCAGCGTTTTTGTCAGATGATGGGCGGCGATGTTGAAGTTATTAGCGAGTTAGATTGCGGTTCTACTTTTACTGTTTGTCTGCCTGCTTCATTGTTTAGGCGATCGGAATTTTAATAATTTTGCAGAAATAAGAGAAGAGTCGGCGGTTGAAACCGCTACTATACAAACAATGTCCGCCTCCGCGAACTGAAGAATAATAAAATTAACTGGTTCCCAGGCTCCAGCCTGGGAACATAAATCTAGAGGCTCTGCCTTGGTTGGAAACATGGAGGCAGAGCCTCCGGATCTGCATTACTAGGCTGGAGCCTAGTAACGAGTAATTTAAAATTAATCTGCGTTTATCCGTGTTTATCTGCCTTACATCTGCGGTTTCTGTATCAATGAATGATTTATACAATCTTGTCTAATAATATAGCAAGTCTATTTGAGTCGTGAATGTAGAACCACCTGAAACGTTTGTGATGATTGAATCCATTGTTTACAAATCAAATGGTTTTGCTATATGATGAATATGATGAATTACCCCAAAATGCGCCACAAAAATCAAGTTTCCCGCCGCAAACACGGCATTTTGACAAAAAGTTTATTTTTGTTCCTGATTGTGGCTTCTGCGTGCCTCGGAGCCTTGCTGGGTGAGAAATCTGCGGCCTTTTCCCAGCAACCAGCCTGCCCGACTGGCAACGCTGCTAATTTACCGTCGCCCCCGCTTTCGCAAACCGAAAAAAGCGTGCCGAGTCTGTGGTTAGCTCAAGAACTCTTTGGCGGCAAATTGCTCGATCGCTGGTTTGTCGATCCCGGCAATACTTGGGTAATTCTCATAGTCAACCGCCAACTTTGGAGTTTGCTCGATTATATAGAACGCTATCAGTTTGTCAACCACTTTGGCACTGTCGCCAGGGACTACGGTTACAATGTGCGAGTTTGCAACCGTCAAGGCACAGCTTTGGCAGTTTATTCGTGCAAGGACGATGGGCTTAGCTGTCGCATTGATTTAGAATCTCTCTCAAATCCGCGTATTCGAGGAGGGCGGAAGGAATTTTAGTAGGGTGGGTCAGAGGCGAGTTATTTTCTGGATCATCGATAAATCAAGAACTGACGCACCGTGCATTTGAGCTGACAAATGCAGTTTATAATACGTAGTAAAAAATGAAAACAAACCTTGATCTTCCTGCTGAATTAGAACCGTTTCGCCAAGAAATTGAAAGTTCAGAAAAGCCTGTTATCAAAATCACTTACGAACGAAAGGCGACTGATTTCTGGTCAAGCAAATTTGGCGGAGTGCCTTACTTGCCGAAAAATTACGATTTTCCCAAAGATAGTGATGGAAAATATATGCACCTTTTGGCACAACTCAATTTTGAGGAAATCTTTGCCCAAGTGCCATATTTAGCGCCTTTCCCCAAAAAAGGAATTTTGCAGTTTTATATCGGTGACACAGATTTGTATGGCATGGATTTCGACAATTTGGAGAACCAAAAAGATTTTAAAATATTCTATTTTCCCGAAACTGACACAAATAATTGTCAAACAGATTTTGCTTTTTTGTTGGATCAAGAAGTTAAGGGATTTTCACCTTTAAACTATAAATACGTGAATAATCCGCAAGAATGTTTAGCTTTACAGTTTAGTCCTGACTATGAGTGGGTTTGCCGAGAAGACTATCAAATTACTAACATTTTGGGAGCACAAAAAATTAAACAATTCTTTGATATAATGGAGGCAGATGATGACAAATTAAATGATTGGTATTATGATAATTTATACGACATTCACCATAAAATAGGGGTATACGGCTACTTTACGCAAACAGACCCTCGTGAGTATAGCCCGCAATATCAAGACCATAAAATTGTAGTCTTACACATGATTAGTGATGATGAAATTTGTTGGGGTGATGATGGAGTAGGCAACTTTTTGATTCGTGCTAAGGACTTAGAAAAATTAGATTTTTCTCAGGTGATTTATAATTACGATTGTTATTGAAATTAAAATACTAACACTTTCCGCTCCTGCTGTTGTGTTTGTTATTTCACTGCCGTTTGTTGCTTTGCTACACACACAAGGCTGGTGACTGACGAACCCTACGGTTTAAGGTGCGTCAGTTTTGATGATTTTCTCGGCGCTTGTGGGTTGGTGACTGACGCACCCTACATTTTAACTTTTCACTACTTGCCGAATTTCTTGCCAGAGCGATCGATATTGGGCAATACCAGCATCCCCAAAAGGCAGCAGAAAGTCGCTAGCAGCAAGAATCTTAGCATTCGGCAACAACACAGGATTAGTGCGAATAGCTTCCGGCAAATTATCGGGTTTCATGCCGACAATTATCGGCGAACTAGCCTTAGCCAGCAAAGATAATTGAGGAGCAACCCGAGGCTGCAAGCAAAAATCAATCCATTTTTCCACTAAAGAAACTGGATTCCGCGACGATGCTGGTTGTACCCACAAATCTGTCCAAAGTGCAGTTCCCGAAACCGGAACTACTAAAGCAATATCCTTTTGAGTTTGCAGCAGCGGCAGCAAGTCTCCAGAGGAACCTACGGCTAACCAAGTATCGCCTAAAATTAATGGTTGCAGGTAAGCGTCAGAACTATAAACTTTAACTTGCTGGTGCAGATTTGCGAGTTCTTTTTTGAGATTTGGGACTTGATCTAATTGCTGCGTATTGTAAGATTTGCCGAGTTTTTTTAATGTTAAACCGATAACTTCTCTGGGACTGTCCGGCAGAGAAATTCGATCGCGCAATTCGACTCGCCACAAGTCTTTCCAATCTGTCGGAGTCCACCCCAAAGCCTTAAATTTGTCGGTTCGATAGGCAATTACCGTACTTCCCCAGCGGTAAGGTGCAGCCCACACTTTACCTTGAGGATCTAATTTACCCTCATCGTTGCGCCTGACGAGTTTTTGCCATCTTTCGGGCAATTGTGACCAATTCTCAAACTTAGCAGGATCGATCGGCTGAATCAATTTTTGCCTAATTGCCAAACTCAGCCAGTAATCTCCCAACATCACCAAGTTAGCTTGATTTTTTGATTCGGGAACCCGTTTCCACTCCTGCAACAGGGCGAATAATTCTTTTAATTGTGGTTCTTGCGTTACCTGTAAAAGCGGAGACGGTTGTACATCGCGCCTAAATTTGCTTACCAGTTGGGCCGGAATACCGTTTTTGAGCGATCGAATTTTGAGAATGGGCTTCGAGTCGCACCCTGCCGCCAATTGACTTAAAGTTAGGGTGGCGGCCCCCAATAGCAAAGACCTTCGTTTCACCTGTCAATCCGCTTTTCTAAATATTGACCAATCGTTTTGTGTTCTACAGCCCCGGAAATAATTGTTTGTCGAGTCCGGTAGTTGGCGCCGATTTGTTTTATTTCTTTTTCAAACACAGAGCCATTGTACTCGGTTCTGCTGCTAAGAGAGTCTGTTTGAGTCTTGCCCTGATTTTACCTTCTACCTTGTCGATCGAGCTTTCCGATGCCGAAAACTCCCTCAACTTAACGCCTAATTTCTGTGCTGCAAGTTCCTTTGAGCCAGTTTCGCTCGCCAGCCGGGGCGATCGACTGCATCTGTGTTACATTTTTTAACTATTCGAGGGGGTCTGGGGGAGCAATAAGTCCCACACCATAATCTTTGATTTGGTGTGGGACTTATTGCTCCCCCACACCGATTTTATCCGGTCAATCAGGCGTGAAATCGGTAGCAGGTATAGATTTATAGACCCGTAGTTCTGTGTTAGAGTTGACTGTATGACTCTGATAATGAACTACTGCTACCGAATTTATCCCGACGCCAACCAAGCAGAAACGATGCTTCATTGGTTGGAAATTTCTCGCAAGGTTTATAACTACGCTTTGCGAGAAATCAAAGATTGGGTCAATTCGCGTAAATGTAGTTTAAACTATTGTTCGCTGGAGAGAGAATACATCATTCCAGCCGACAAGCCATTCCCTACCTATTACCCTCAACAGAACGAACTTCCTAAAGCGAAAAAAACGTTTCCGTTGTTGGGCGAAGCCCCTTCTCAAGTTCTGCAAACTACTATTCGTAGATTGCATGACGCTTGGAATTATTTTCAGTCGCGGGGGTTTGGCTTTCCTCGCTTCAAGAAGTTTGGACAAATCAAGTCCATGCTGTTTCCTCAATTCAAAACCAATCCCATTACGGGATGGCAGATAAGCTTGCCCAAACTTGGGAAGATACCTATCAACTTGCATCGACCTATCCCAGAGGGGTTTGTGGTTAAGCAAGCACGGGTATTGAGGAAAGCTGATAGGTGGGAAGTTGTAGTGACAATTGAGTCTGATATGTCGATACCTGACGCTCAACCGCAGGTCGATGCGCTGGGTATCGATTTGGGACTGTCCAAGTTTTTGACAACCTCGGATAAAGAGTTTATTGCTAGACCCCGATTCCTGACATCCTTGTACCGCAAGCTGGAATTGCTGCAACGTAAGTATGCCCGAACGAAAAAGGGTTCTAAGAACCGTGAGAAAGCTCGAATCAAGGTTGCCAGATTCCACCACCACATTGCTAGAGTTCGGAAGGATTGGCAATTTAAACTGGCTAACCATCTGTGTACCAAGGAAGGTATTGGGATGGTCTTTGTTGAGGACTTGAACTTGAAAGCGATGTCCAGGGGGATGTTGAGAAAACATACCTTGGATGCTGCTTTTGGTCAATTTCTCAATCTGTTGGAGTGGGTCGCCAAGAAGCATCAAATCTATTTTTGTCGCGTCAATCCAGATGGAACGTCTCAAACTTGCCCTAAGTGCAACACACATACGGGTAAAAAAGAGCTTTCCGAACGAGTTCATAAATGTGGTGAGTGCGGATATCAAACCGATAGAGATCACGCAGCATCCGAAGTTATTAGGTTGCGTGGTTTAGAACTCATTAGTACGCAAGGACTTTGCGGAATAGAAAATGCCTATGCAGTCGGTCTGCCGGGGATTGACGAAAGTCAGTCGGCGTCAGAGGCGAAATCCCGCAAGGGAAGAACTAGGAAATCTTCCAACAGTGATGTTGGGAAGCCCATACCATAATCTTTGATTTGGTGTGGGAGGATGTCACTATAACGAAACAACGAGAGCGCTGCCATTTGCCGTTGGATGACGCTTTTTACACAACCGAAGTAAAAAATCCTTTTTAAATCGGTGACAGCTTAATAACTAAAAAAACTAAAAATCCACTCATCTGAATCCTGAAAGCACTGGCGAGAGCGAAGTCAATCTAATAGGACGCTCTGCGATCCGAGTCTCAGAAACCCGAGGTTTTAACTCTGATTGAAGGTTTGAACGAAGTATGGGGGTTAACCCACCCGGTTCCTGTGTCCAAGACTATGTAAAACCTAAAATCTAAAATCTACAATCGACTCACCAATGGCGAGCGATTATCTTCAAGCTGGCTCCCTAAATCTACCGTCAGGATTGGGAACACAACAATTACGTCAAAAATTAAATAATTTAGTGATAAATCCAACTTATGTAAAGATTTACCTAAAATGTAAAGATATAAGTTACGAGCCAAAGGATGATTGTATGGAAGCGCTCCGCCAGCAAGTTACAGTATTGAGCCAACAAGTCGAGGCCCTCTACAAACTCATAGAAAACCTCAATGAAAAGCTCTTGGAGTCTGCCAAAGAGACGAAGCTGACCCAGCAACAGAGAAATGATCGCTCTGGAACGGTAGGAAATGACCAAACATCGCCCTATCAAAGCTACAGCAGTCTCGACGGCCTCCTCGAACACAAAGACATACTGTTAGATGACAGCTACTTCGACAAGAATTCTCAAAGCCTGGAAAAAGAGCTGAGCGCCGAGATTCAAATCCAGCGCTTAACAGCTCAGCTAACAGCAGCTTACAATCGAATTGCCGCCTTGGAAGAACAGTTGCTCTCCAAAAGAATGCACTCGCAACATCTAGGCGGGCCTAATTAAATATTGCTAGCGGGGATCGGTAGTAATTAAAAAAAAATACAAGTTGCGTTGATTTATGCTCGTCTACTTATAGATTTATTGCATAGAGTTTTTTAGCTCCCGCAATTAGCAAGGGGAATACTGCATCAAAGCCAGATATTGTGTAGAAAATTCTGTCAATCTCAAATCAGAAATGCTCGAAAAAGTGATATAATTATTCAGCAAAAAGGAAGCTGGGTGAGCAGCACAACCATGTTCGCAGTTCGATCGCCGCATCTGAATTTTTAATGTTTAATTCCTAACATTCCTAGACGCACAGAAAACTAAAAACCCGGTTTGCGAGTGTATTCGTCGCTGCAAAACCCCAATATTTTCAGTAAAAACCTGGTTTTTTGCCTCCAGGACTCTCTAATGTTGAATTTCACACCGCGAGGCTAAAGCTTCAACAGCTTGAAGGAGTTGAGTTGGAGTCCAATTTGCAGTCAGACCACTGGCGATCGCACACGCTCCCGCACCGACACCTTCCTTAACATAGCCGCGATCGTAAGCTTGCAGTTGCCCGTAGCGAGATCCAGCAAAACTTAGCTGCGCGGCCAACAGAGGCACATCGCCGATATCATTAGCAAGTCCTACAGTGTCTCCTGTAGGGTCTTCGGCTACCCAGCGCGTAGTCCCCACCGCAACTTGTTTGGGACTCCATAGCAGAGCATATTCATGGGCTAAGGCTTGCATCAAAGCGTATACTGCCAGCATTTGCGTTCCCCCGGCTAGAAGCACCCCGCAAGTCCGACTCGCGGCGATCGCCATTGCAGCCACCGCTATTTGCATCGGATCGCCCACCGCCGCTACCAATTCTAGGGGAGTGCTGTTTTGTCCGCCAATTTTCCACTCAGCATTATTGAGTCCCGCTGTCACCGCAGCCAATTTTTGAGCGTGATTGCAGCGAGGATGAGAACTATTAACTTTGCCCGCGGCTGCAATACCCAAACCCATTAACACGCCCAAAGCAGTAGTCGTTCCCCCAACTACGCACTCCCCTAAAATTAAATAGCTGCCATTAGCTTCAGCAGCCAATTTAGCTCCCCAAATTAATCCTTGTTCGAGCAAATGTTTGACTGTTTCGAGTTCTAAAGCATTCCCAGAAATCAGACACTTTGCTGGAGTGCCACCCAAATCAATTGCAGGTACCGGAGGTGGGAGGGGCAAACCAGCATTAAATAGATAAAGCGGAAGTTCCAAAGCTTCGACTACAGCGTGAGATATGAGTACCGGTGATGCACCCGCTTCTAGGGGTGGCAAAGGATATTGGGGCGAAGGTTGAGGGCCGTTATACAAAAATTCTGCATCGGCTAAACAAGTAAATTGTCGATCGTGCGGGGTTGCTCCTGCTGCTGAAATCCCCGGAATTAAGCCTGTAGCGGTAAATCCTAACACGCAGGCAAATATCGGTTTTCGTCCCCGATAGCGATCGAGCCACCGCTGCCCCTGTTCGATTTCTGTATAAATACCAATCATAAATTAGTCATTAGTCATTAGTCAGTAGTCATTAGTCAGTAGTCATTAGTCATTAGTCGTTAGTCATTAGTCATTAGTCATTAGTCAGTAGTCATGAGTCAGTAGTCATTAGTCATTAGTCATTAGTCATTAGTCGTTAGTCATTAGTTATTACACCTCTCCAATAATTATTGTGGAACAGGCATCCTGCCTGTTCAAGACTTGCTTTTCAGGAGAGATATATTAGTCATTAGTCATTAGTCATTACTTATTAGTCATGACTTATTTAGTAGCAATTAGCAATGCCCCATGCCCCATGCCCCATGCCCCATGCCCCATGCCCAATAACTACTCTTCATAATCGATCAAAACTTGCACCCAGCTTGGTGGTCGCGGAATTGGATTTCCCAAACGATCTAATAGCAGCAAAGCTACTAAATGCACTACAAATAAATAGACAATATTGTTAACCAAAATCATCCCGGCGGCGATCGCCCCAATTGTGTTCAAACTCGGTACATTAAGCCAGCCCAGCTTCACAAATACCCATTCCACCATCTCTGTTACCTGGGCGGTTACGTAAACCCAAAGATCTTGACCCACCAACGCTGACAGCAGCCAAAACCGAAAAAAGAAGCCTACAGTACCAATTACTGCACCCACACTAATAGAGAGTGACCAACTCGCTTTGCGCCTCCAAAGTCCTCCCAGTGCAACTCCCATAACTCCAAAAGGCATCACATATAAAATGCTCCGCGTCGGGCCCATCAGTACCGACAGCAGCAAACCCGATACCAAAGCTGCCATCCAAGCGGCTCGGTTGCCCCAGCGCAAGTAAACCAGGGCGATGGGTATCGGGAAAAAAACCCGCAGCAAAGGCCCCAGCGGAAAGTAATAATTTACCAGCCAAATTAAGCTAGCGGTACTTGCCAAAAAAGCCGTTTCTACCAGCCTTAAAGGTTCTTCCCCAGAGGGCCGCTTCCCCGGATCTGGATTTGTGCGATCGCCAGCCATTGCTGAAATATCGGCGGTTTGCGGCTCGTTATTTGTACTGGGTGAACTACCAGAATTAGACGCAGCATCTGCTGACAAAAAATCACTCATCCGATTTTAGATTTTAGATTTTAGATTTTAGATTTTAGATTTTACGAGACTTGCGCCCGATGCGGCTGATTCCCGATTTTCCGATTTTCCGATTTTCCGATTTTCCGATTTTAGATTTTAGATTTTACGGGACTTGCGCCCGATACGGCTGATTCCTGGTTTCACTATTTGGATGCCTCGCCGCCAAATTTAATATTGCTCGCAGAAACCGGGTTTAGGTAGGAACGCAAGTCTTATTTTAGATGGATTTTCTCCGCAAAAATTTTCAGCAGCATCATTTTTCGATTTTGACCGAAAGCATCGAGGATACAAGCCCCCGGATTCATTCCGAAAGCAGACTCAGGACCCAGAAATAAAAAACCTGTATCCGATCAAGGAGCCCCCGAATTTATCCGTGGGGTCAATGCTTCAATTCTAAAATCTAAAATCTAAAATCTAAAATCAATTGGCTTCCTGAATTACAAAAACCGAACAAGGTGCGTGGTGAACGACATAATTGCTGACGCTGCCGAGGAAAGCTTCTGCGAGCCCCGTGCGGCCACGCCTCCCCAACACTATTAAATCTGCGCCCCAGTTTTCGGCGGCTTCACAGATACAATGCCCCGGATCGCCGTCCATTTTGCAGTCATATTCCACCTGCAATCCTTTGTTTGCTGCGGCGTCGCAGTAATTTTTCAGCAAACCCGAAGCTTGTTTTTCCTCGTTTTCCAGTCGCAAACGTTGAGCTTGATAAGCTTGATTCATTAGCTCGACATTCATGCCCAAATCTACCGGAATTGGCACTGCCGTCTCGCCCAGCGTGTTGACAGTAACGCAGTTAAATAGCATCACCTGGGCGCGATCGCTCAGAGCTAATTCTAAAGCTTGAGTGAAGACGCGGTGGCCCAGTTCAGAATCATCTAAGGCGGCGAAAATTTTCTTAAAACTCACAGCTTTACCTCCTGCGGGAAATCATTCATATCAATTAGTTAACAGAGAGTGCTTTTGAATCTAATTCAAATTAGCAATCTCTGATACTTCTAGACTAACAGACGCTCTAAGGCGTGCAGGTCAGGAATGCACAAAACGTCACGTTCGCGCTGAATAGTTCCTTTTTTTTCCAGCTTGCTCAGCACTCGCGTTACTGTTTCGCGAGCCAGCCCGCTGAGGCTGCTTAATTCTCTGTGTGGCAGGTTCGGTATTTCTGTACCTCCTGTTTCCAGGATTTTTTTGCCTTGCCCCTCGGCCAAAAACAAGAGAATATCTGCTACTCGCGAGGTACTGTCGGACTCTCGCAAACGCAGGCGGCGGTTGACTTGTCGCAGGCGTCTGGCCATCAGTTGAGCTAGCCGAATGCCTGCTAGCGGCTCGGTATGAATGAGCTGCACAAAATCCTGAGATGGCATATTGCCGATCAGTGTCGGGGCTAGGGTGATCACATCTGTCGATCGCGGTGCTTCTTCGATCGCGGCCATTTCCCCGAACAATTCTCCTTTCCCTAAAATATTCAGTGTTACTTCTTTTCCGTCTAGGTTGTAGGTGCGAATTTTCACCCAACCATCCAATATAAAATACACTGATGTTCCCCAGTCATTTTCGAGTAAAATCACTTGATTTGCCGGATGACTGCGGGTAACGATGTGGAGAGTTGCTCTCTCAATTACAGGATCGGGCAAGCCTGCAAAAAAAGGAGTAGAAACTATCAATTGATTTATATTGGACTGCGGATCTCGGGTGTTAAAGCGGTCTTCCATGAGGCCATCATTTTAATTTATGCGCTTGAGCTGCGCTGGGCAGTTAGAAATAGCTTGCAGCCGAGTCATTCGATTTGAGATTCAAGATTTGAGAAACAAGGATCTAAAATCGGCAATTTTACCTCTAAAGTTTTGCGGTCAAAGGCTCAATATGGGAATTAATAGCCTCAAGCTCTGATTGGGAGCTAGAAACTAAAGAATATACCATAATTTTTTAGATATATACCACTGAGAAAATTTTATTAACAAAATTTTAGCAATGTGGCAAACGACTGAGCCGATCGAATTACCTTTGAAAGCACTTCGCGAAGATAAGCTTAACACTGCTGAGAGATTTGTTGTCAGTCGGCCCTGCTGTCGAGAAGGCCGAATCCACGATCACAAGCCTGGAAGCACGGTAGACAGATCCCAAATCCGAGCAACTGCCTAAAACCTGGCCAATGTCAGCAAAATCGGCAAAATCCACAGCCATTGCGAGCCTAAAGACTGGCGCTCTTGGCGATCGAAACCCACCCACTTCCCAGCAAACTTTTCTGCTACCCCAAGATTATTGTACCATTAGTATCTAGCCATGAATACATATAAAAGGCTATAATTAAAGGTTACTCAAACCCAGTACACAGGGACAATCCCGCATCTCGGTATCCCAAATCGAAAATTGTTTGAGGTTTTTTCCAAGTCGGTGAAAGATGAAGAGACAGTGGCGCGCCGCCATGCTAACGAAACTCGCGATGACAGTGTGCGGTCAGCCGTTTAAGCGGGTGAAGGCAAAAGTTCTTCGGGAGCGCAGCTCTTACGAGCAGGAATCAGCCTCCGGGCAGGGAAACTCGCCCCTGAGCCGCAGAATTTGAAAGCACTTGCAATTGATAGAAGCGGGCATTTGGTGCGGAAGTACCGGCTAACCTATCAAAGGCAATAGAAGTTATCCGAAGACAAAACGTTAATTAACAGTTGCCATAAAATATTAGTGAGTAATTGACAATCAAGCATCCAGGATACAACCCCCCGGATTCATCCGTCCAGAAATAAAAAACCTGTATCCGATAAAGGAACCCCCAAATTTATCCGTCGGGTCAATGCTTCAATTCTAAAATCTAAAATCTCAAATCTAAAATCGATTGACGGACTCCCATTCAGATTATTCTATCTATTGGCATCGCTGTCGCCTGACTTGAGTCTTTTTTCGGTAAAGTTTCTCCCAAGCCGCATTCCCAGAGGTTCCGCCCTTGAATTCTCAGAAGTACAAAATTCAAGCACTGATTGCTGAGATAGACGAGGTACTCAGCAAGCCCGCACCCCGCTTGCCTTGGACGGGTTCGATTGATACTGTCCACCAGCGCCAACTTTTAGAGCGAGTTCGCGCTTATCTGGTTTCCTCAGACTCAAAGCTAACGGCCCCAAAGGCCCCCGCCCGCCCAAATGTCCGCCCGCAACCAGTTCCAGTACCCAAAGTGCCTCTGCCCGCCCCTGGCCCCTCAGCCGCAGAGCAAATCATGCTTGCCGTAACCGGAGAAATCAGCCACCTGCGTTCCAGCCTGACAGGGCCGCTCCAAGAAGACATAGAAGCTCTGCGGCAAGAGCAGCAAGCTCTAATTCAAGAAATCAAACAGCTAGAAGCAAAACGGCAGCAGCAACAATCCCTAGCTCAGCAACAAGCCAACCAACAGCAAATCATTGGTGAATTCTTGCAGGTACTGACTGCCCGCTTGGAAGAAACCTTGACTAGCGATTTCTCCCAAATTCTAAGTTCCCTAGAAAATCAGTTATTGCAAAGCAGCGCAGCACCTTACTCTTTGGGCAGTGGGCCTGATGAACAATCGGCTATTGACGTAACACTTAACCCACAAACCTCAGAAGAGCACCCGCTGCTGACGCCGGCTCAGAGGTTGGAGCAAATGCAACTGTTCCAATCTCATGCTGACAGTCTGCTGATGAGCCTCGATTCTAGGATGGGTACCGTGTTCGAGGCTTTGCAAGCAAATCTGCAAAGCTATCAAGCTTCCTTGAGACAAGAACTCGAAAATATGTACGGTTTGAGCCAGCAGAGCGAGGCGATGTTCGCGGCTTTGGTCAACCACTTGGCCTCACAGTTGGGGCGAGAAGCGTCTTCCTACGTTCAACAACCGATCGATTTAGCAAACGAAACCGTCACCCCAACCGCAGCCGATCGCTCTTCTGTCGCTCCCGCCCCTTCAAATACTGCAGAGACTCAGACAGGAGACTCGGTGCAGGAAATTCGCACCGGCGAATTCGGAGAACAAGACAGATTTCCCTACGCCGGTACAGAAATTTCTCCGCAATTCAGACAGTTGAGGCGCGATCGCGATCGCATTCAATCCCCAATTTTGCTCCCGGAGTTGGAAGATAATTTGTTGGGTTCTACACCCGAAACATCTCGAAATACAACTCGATTTACTGGCGGTGACTCGGAGGATAAATTAACAGAAACCGAAGAAGAGATTGAGGATTTGTATGCAAGTTTGTTTGCGGGGGAAGCTGTTCCTGAAGTAGAATTACAAATCGAAAGTTTCCCGGTAGAAAACACTGTAATTGAGACAAAAAGTGAAGGCGTAGAATATCAAGCTGCGACGGATCAGGAAACTGCCGAATCGCTAAAAATGACCGAAGATTTGTTTGTAAATCTGCTAGAGGAAGGCGAATCTCTGGAAGAGATTTTAGTAGATGAAGATTCAGACTTTGTAATGGGGAATTCTGTAGAGCCTCTAACTTTAGATAGTGCCGATTTATTTGAACCGCAAGTATCAACAATACCTCAAGTTTCAGAACCACCAGCCTCAACCGCCGAGGTGCAACTTGACGCGGACGATCGAGAAACTCTAGAAACGGCTCAAAACCAAGGCGAGCAGTTCGGCGCTACTGTGCCTCAATCAGCAGCTTTGCCGGTGAGAACGCCTGCAGAAATTAGCCCAAACCGCCCCAGTGCCGAGTCCCGTGTGCCGAGTGCCGGTGACGTTCAAACTGGCGAGTTCGACTCATCCTCGCAGCGGCTCGATGATGGGTACATCCAAGCTTCGCCGGACGAGGATTTGCTGCCGGTCGAGGTATTAGAAGATGACCTCGATCGAGCTCTAAATTTGGACAATAATACTCTGGAACTTTTGGAGGCGGACCTCTACAATCTGGAGGGATTGGAAAATACTAGCTTCGGGCGATCGAATTTCTCAGTCGCTAACAGCTTGGATTTATCGGCGAGTTCCCCCGAAGGCATTGCAAACAATCCCTTTGCGGAGGCGGCAGAGGAAGAACTCGGCACGCTGGAGGATTTGTTCTCCGATGTGTTGGAACTCTCCTCTGATGATGAACCTTTTGTTTTGGAAGACGAACTTGAGGATGATTTGTTTGCTGAGGAAGACGAATCGAATTTGACGCTAGACGAGATTTTGGCTAGTTTGACCGAGACTGAGCGACCTTTGACTGATTCTCCCCCTCCAGAAACTGCCGAAACCAACGAAGTGCGATCGACTCCTCCAGAAAGTAAAAAAAAAACCTGATTTCGACAGAGAGTAAAGCAGGAGTTGTTGAGGAGAAAACTGATTTTAGGGAGTTTGCCGGGACACAGCAGCAAGACTCGGCTGGGCATTCTGCAGCAGGTGCGATCGCCCCATCCCCAGAACGCCTGAATTCTAGCTGGTATTTGGGCATTGATTTCGGTTCCAGTGGGCTGTCTGCGGCTTTGCTCGATCGTACCAGTGGCCAGTTGCACCCGATTTACTGGGAAGCTTCGCAGGCTGAGGCTTGGGCAGCAGACGCCAGTTATCGGATTCCCTCGGCTGCGGTGCTGGCCCAAACAGCCCCAGGAAGCCCAAGGTCAGAGGTGACAGTCAAGTCGGTGGGATTCCGACCCCAGGCTTTGCCTGCTGGAGAATTTTTACTGGAAAATTTTAAATTGCCTTTAAAGGTGGGCATTCCTTATCAGCGGGAGGCTGCTGGGATGTACGAACCGCTGTTGCAGTGGGATCCCTTGCAGGCTTTTTCGATCGCCTTGCCGCTGCAAGGTGTGCGGGCACTGCTGGCTACTTTGAATCCGAGGAAGCAGGGGCAAAAATTTGCCGAATCAGGGGAAATTTTGGATTCTGCACCAATGGCGAATTTTGCAGGATTGCCAGTTTCTAATTTAATTTGTAGGGCTTCGGGACTGACGCCAGAAACTCTTGATGCGGCGCTTTTAGACTTGCAGGGTGTAATTTTGGGGACTCCGGCCGGCTGGTCTGATGTTTATATGTTTAATCTGCGGGAGGCTGTTTTGGGCGCGTCTCTGGTGCCTTCTGGTTCGCAAATTTTTGTGGTGGAAGATGCGATCGCGACTTTGCTTGCTGCTGTAAATCCTGTGAAAAATGGCATGGAAGTCGAGTCGTCAGCCGTGGATTCTGCTAAGGGCGGTGAAGAAGCTGCACCGCTGAATGCTTCGTCTTTTAGCGGGGGAACTTTGATTTTGAATGCTGGGGCGGCGACGGTGGAATTAGCTTTAGTTGAGTTGCCGTCCAATCTTCAAGATTTAACTCGTGCTGATTTTACTTGCCATAGTTTTGCTTTTGCTGGCGATGCTTTCGATCAGGATATTATCTGTCAGTTGTTGGCTAAAAATGAAACTTGGGGAATGTCGATCGATTTGCCACGTCCTGGCCATCCAGATTTGGCGAGTCGCTATCAATTGCAGCAGCGGTTACAAGGTTCTGCTTTTGGTTTGCAATTGTTAGAGGCGGCAAGGCAAATAAAATTTATTTTGCAGCATGAAAAAAGTTTTGCTTTGGATATTGGCCAGCAGCATTGGGATGTGAAGCGCAAAGATTTGGAAAGTCTGGTTTTAGTGCCTTTTGTGCAGCAGTTGAACCGTGAATTGAATGCTTTGCTTAGCCGCGCGGGAATGTCGCCGGCGGGGATTAATCAGGCGATTTGTGCGGGGGGTATGGGTGCTTGGCCTGCGATCGCCCGCTGGTTGCGACAGAAGCTGCCGAATGCGATCGTGGTTCAAGACCAGGAATTGCAGGTCGATCAAGATATTTTTGAGATTGACAATTCTGGATTAAATTCTGTATCTCCAAGTACAAATTTTCCCCAAAAAATTGGTCGAGTTGCCTGCGGCTTAGCGAGTTTGGCTCTCTATCCTCAAATTTTGGATGTGTCGCAGCAGCAGTACAGCGACTTTTTTCTGCTGTGGGAATTAATGCAGGTTTTGGGCCAGGAAACTCTGAGCTTTCAGGAAATTTTGCAGTTGTTGGAACGCCAGGGCGTGAATACCCGTACCTGCGAACCCCGGATTCTGCGGATTTTGGAAGGAAATTTGCCGGCGGGACTTGTGCCTGCGGAGGAAGATTTCATGCTGTTGGCCGAGGAGTCAAGGCAAAATCCCGATTGGGAAGTAATTTTGGCCGAGCCACTTTTCTTTGAAGATGTCTCACGGGGTTATCGTTTGAATCTGGAACACGCCTCTGTTGTTCGTGAATATTTAGGCAAACTCGCCTCTAGCAGCCAGCAAAAATTGTTAGAGCCGCTAACACTTGCTTGGGATGTTCGCACCGATATTTATCGCTAAACGGCAAAAAACCCGGTTTCTCAGTAGAATCCTCCCTGTCTTCCGGGAAGAGTCCTAGTCGAAACCAGGTTTTTTTGTGTCCAGGACTAACTTTTTTCTGTAAATTTACGTAACTTTACATACACTTTATACTTTTTTATAAAAAATACATAGAAACTTTATAAAAGTGTGATTGGTTTTTAAAGATTGTGCAAAGC
Source organism: Microcoleus sp. Pol10D4 (assembly GCF_036701555.1). Classification (NCBI taxonomy): domain Bacteria; kingdom Bacillati; phylum Cyanobacteriota; class Cyanophyceae; order Oscillatoriales; family Microcoleaceae; genus Microcoleus; species Microcoleus sp. Pol10D4. The sequence continues at coordinate 16,783 of NZ_JAUBRA010000034.1, read as the reverse complement.
TAAGCATTTCAGGTTCTGCAGATTTGGGATGGCTAATAAGATGGAGGTAAGAGATCGTTAAAGTTGAGACAAATCATATGAAATTTCCGATGGGTGCCTCGTCGAAATCATCATTATCAGAGATCCTGTCCTTATTTTTTCAAGTATTTACTTACAAAGTCTGTGTATCAAAACAACAGCATCACCGATCGGTAACGAGCAAGGTAAAGCGGGCGATCGATATTTTGGGCTCGCTGCTGGGACTGGCAATTGCTGCAGTGGTGGCGGTGCCGGTGGCAGTGGCTATGCTGTTGGACGATCGAGGCCCGCTGCTGTACAGTCAAGTCCGCTGCAGCTTCCAAGGGCGACATTTCAGAATGTGGAAATTTCGATCGATGGTTGTCGATGCAGAAAATCTCAAACATTTAGTTAACAACCAAGCCAAGGGTCACATTTTTAAGAATGAAAATGACCCGCGAATTACTCGCGTCGGCCGCTTCTTGCGGTGCACGAGTTTGGATGAGTTGCCTCAATTCTGGAACGTGTTAGTCGGTGACATGAGTTTGGTGGGAACTCGACCGCCCACTCCTGATGAAGTTGCTGCCTATGACGATTTTCACTGGCAACGTTTAAATGTAAAACCCGGGCTGACTGGGGAGTGGCAAGTCCACGGACGGTCTGGAGTTAAAGACTTTAACGATATTGTGCAGATGGATCTCGCCTATCAGGGCAAGTGGTCTGTTGTCTACGACATCACTCTGATTTGCAAAACAATTGGGGTCGTGTTCAGTAAAAACGGTGCGTGTTAATAGACTTGCTGTTTTGGGTTGTTTTTGGATTTTAAATTTTAGGAAAAAACAGGGGATGAAATAGTTGGAAACGGATTAAATATATGTTAATAGAATTAGCGATTGGTGACGCTTACGGTGCTGGTTTTGAATTTGTTGACCAGCAGACGATCGAATTGTACAACAATCTCAACGGTTACATAAAGCATCCCCGTCACGACATCCAGCCTGGATGTTACACAGACGATACGCAGATGAGTTTAGCAGTCGCAGAAGCGATCGTCAGCCGAGAACCTTGGACACCGGAACTTCTAGCCAGCAAATTTGTTGCAGCTTTTCAGCGCTCACGGCGATTTGGTTATGCTGGCAAATTTTACAATTTTTTGCTACAAGTTCAAGACGGACAAGAATTCTTAGAAAAAATTCACTCCGCTAGCGATAAAAGCGGATCGGCGATGCGAGCAGGCCCCATTGGCATTTTTCCTACTATTGAAAAAGTCATTGAAAATGCTACCGTTCAAGCTGCAATTACTCACAATACCCCTGATGGCATTAAAGCAGCTATAGCAGCGGCTTTGATGTCCCATTACTTTATTTATCAGCTAGGTTTAAAGAAGAATTTGGGAAATTTTCTAGAAAAGCACGTACCTGGTGAGTGGTCAATACCTTGGCAAGGACAAGTCAGCGTTAAAGGTTTGGTCTGTGTGAGAGCAGCTATTACTGCTGTCATGCGAAATGATAGTATGAGCAAACTGCTCCAAGATTGCATTGCCTTTTCGGGAGATGTGGATACAGTAGCAACTATTGCTTTAGCTGCTGGTTCCTGTAGCAGTGAAATTGCCCAAGACCTGCCAGAAAATCTGGTACAAGGATTAGAAAATCAATCTTACGGCCGAGATTATATCATAGAACTGGATCGACAGTTAATCAATTGCAGGAGCTACTTCTGATTTCTTCCTGATATCTGTTACATCCGTTAAATCCCTTACACTGCGCGTTGCCGAACTTCTTGCTATTATGAATTTGCCTAATTTGATTACGTTTTCTCGCTTACTGGGAGTGCCTTTTCTGCTCTACGGTTTGTACGACCCAAGCGCGCAAAGCCGCTGGATTTGCACCGCAATTTTTGTGGTAGCTGCGGCTACTGATTGGCTGGACGGCTATTTGGCTAGGAAGCTGAATCAAATTACGGATTTGGGTAAGTTTCTCGATCCTTTGGTGGATAAATTGTTGGTTCTCGCGCCGCTTTTGGTATTGATTGAGTTGGGGAAAATCCCGGCTTGGGGAGTGTTTTTGATTTTTGGTCGGGAGTTGACAATTGCGGGGTGGCGTGTTAATAAAACTACGATTTCGGGAGCTAATATTTGGGGGAAGTTGAAGACGGTAAGTCAGATTGTGGCGATCGCACTTTTAATTGCTCCTCTGTCTGAAGCGTGGAATTTTCCCATATTAATTGCTTTTTGGGTTTCTGTGGCTTTAACTTTGATTTCTGGCGCTATTTATCTGTGGCCGGAAAAGACTGCTGAGGACAAGTAAGTCGGTTTTTAAACCGCAGATGAGGGCAGATGAGCGCGGATTAACGCAGATAAAAACTTCGATGTATTTGGAGGGACACGGCATTGCCGTGTCCTAGCTGTAGTTTAATAATGACTCCCAGATTTCCGGTAGTGCACGGCTGTCACTCCGTCATTTTTCAGCAAATGACCGTTTTCAACCGCGGCATAAACTACCCAGTGATCGCCGCATTCCATCCGACTTATCACTTCGCATTCGAGATAAGCTAGAGCCTCAGTCAAAACCGGACAGCCGTTGCTAGCTTCCATTGTTTCGACTCCGGCAAATCTGTCTTCTCCCGGAGCAAAGTTTTTCATGAAATACTTCCGCAACTGTCGCCCTTCTGCTAAGATATTGAGCACAAATTTATCTCCGGCGTACATCAAACCTTCGATCGATCGATCTTTCGCCACCGCAATCGTCACACCGGGCGGATTAAACGTTGCTTGCGACACCCACGAAGCCAGCATCGCACTGCTAACATCCCCGCGCTTCGCCGAGAGTACGCACAGCGAACCGACGAGTCTCCCTACGGCTTGTTCAGTGCGATCGCTACCCGCTGCTAACTGCGGTTTCGGTGCCCGCAATTTTTGCGATCGAATCAAAGCTTGAGCAAAATCCGTTCCCGCTTCTTTGCACTCGTGAATCGTTGCCGCCGTCGGCTTAAATTTGGCTCGAATCGGCTCAAATCCAATTCGATAGCCAGCATCTTTCAGCTTATTTTCCACTAAGTCGATCGCCTCTCCGCTCCAGCCAAAAGAACCGAAAACCCCCGCTAATTTGCTCTTAGTTGCGGTAGATAAAACAATTCCCAAAGCAGTTTGAATTTGCGTCGGAGCGTGTCCTGCTAGGGTGGGAGTTCCAATGATAAATCCCGCGCATTTTTCGATCGCCTCTTGAATTTCTCCCGGTTCAGCAAATTCGCAGTTGATACTTTCCACCGCAACGCCGGCTTTAGTAATTCCTTTGGCGATCGCCTGCGCTAAAGTAGCCGTATTTCCGTAAGCCGAAGCATAAATCAAAGCAACTGTCAAGTCTTTTGAATTTTGTTGCTGGCTCCATTCCCGATACAAATTGCTCAGTTCATTGAGGCCGTAACGGACGATCGGGCCGTGACCGGGAGCATAAAATGCTGCTGGTAAATCGGCGAATTTATCCATTGCGGTCAACACTTGTTTGGCCTGAGATGCGTGCAGGGAATCGTAATAATAGCGCCGATCTTCGCTGTAAACGCTCCACCCTTCATCGAATACTTGGTCGCCGCAAACGTGAGCTCCAAATAGTTTGTCAGTGAACACAATTCGAGTTTGCGGATCGTAGGTGCAAAGTTGATCTGGCCAGCGAGGAGTCGGAGTCGCGATGAATTTTAAGGCGTGACCTTTTCCTAAATTGAGAGTTTCTTCTCCCCGAACGATCATAATGTTTAATTCTTGATCGGAAAAAGCGGCCCGCAAACTAATTGCGGCGGGATTCGTGCAAACCAAAGCTACTTGAGGAGCTAAGTCTAACAGAGCTTTAATTGTTACTGATCTGTTAGCATTGAAATGCCCCAAAATTATGTAATCCAGCTTTGTCAAGTCCACCCGTTGCTGCAAATATTCCAGGTAATTTTGAGTAAAAGATTCCCCCGGCGGGTCGAACAAAGCAGTTTTGTCAGCTTGAATAATATAGCTATTTGCTGTCGTACCCTTTTGCAGCGAATACTCGACTTCAAATTTGAGTCTGTCCCAAGTGCGCGATCGCACAATAAAAGTATCGAGTGCGATCGGGATAAACTGCACGTCGCGGGGTTTGGCATCCGATGCGAGTCTAGGAGTCAAAGTGTTAGTCATTAATTGCACCTATGAGAAACTGAACTACAGAACTTCTTTTGATTTCGTGCCAAAACTTGGTATCTACAATATCAAACCTTGCACCTCTACCCTGTAAATTGGTATCCAGATCAGTCAAAAATTCCCTGGTTTTCAAATCGTCCCCAATTTGGATAAAGCTGACTCCAATTTCTTCATCTTTATCTATTTTATTTGCCGCACTTACAATAATTTCGGCAACAGCAGCGGTATTTTCTGGTTTTTGATCGAGGACTGCAACAATTATTGCTCCTTTCTTCCCTTTGGGATTTGGTTTGCTTGCGAAATAATCGCTAAAAGTTGCTTTTAGGGCTTCTTCCAAATTAATTTCAGTGGGTTTTGCTGAATTCGGTTCCGTATTTTGTCGTTGCAAAATTTCCGCTAACCGCGCAACATTTGAATTTTTATACTCCCACATAGGACTACAAGCTTCGTAAAGGGTGATGCCGTCGCTGTCAAATTGCTGACATTTTTTTGCGAGGTCGATCAGAGATGCCTGTGCTTCTACCCACTCCTGGTACCAAGGATGTTGGGTGTCTCTGCTGGCATCGCTTCTGGCAATAATAATTGTGTAATCTCGGTCTTCTAAAAGATTGGCAGGCATTGGCAATTCTCCTAGTTAAAATGGAGTCTAAATAACAACGGTTTGCCCGGTTTGCTGCTTGTGGCGCACCCAACACCCAGAACCCGGTAAGGTGCGCCACAAGCACCCAAAGTTGAGAGTTTTTGCCTAGCCAGTTGCCCCCTGGACTGTAATTGTAGGGTGCGTCAGTAGATAGTCGATGATGAAGTCGAATAAAACATCTGCTGACGCACCTTACTAATACGTTTGGGGTGTATTGACTCAGACAGTCAATCAATATATCGTTGAATTTCCCTTTTGCTCCTGACAACTGCCAACAGCTAACAGTCAACTGACAACAGTCAACCGTCAACTGACATCCTAATAGTGATTTCCCACTTTGCGGTGGTGAACTGCAGGCAGCGCATCGGGATTGGATACGCGGCCGTTATCGACGATCGCATATACGATATGATGATCCGAAAGTTCCATCCGGCTGACTACTTCGCATTCCATGTACGCCAAAGAATCTGTCAGAATGGGAGAACCGTTGGTTGCTGGTTGAGTTTTAACTCCCGCAAATCGATCGGCACCAGGAGCAAAACGCTTTAAAAAGTGCCTCATCAAGGTTTGATAATTGCCTTCTTCCAGCACGTTGAGAACAAATTTATCTCCTGCGTGCATCATCGATTCGATCGCCCGATCCTTGGCAACTGCTATTGTTAAACCCAGGGGTTTAAAGCTGGCTTGCGTCACCCAAGAAGCTAGCATCGCACCGCTAACATCGCCTTTTTGGGCGGTGATGATGTACAGTCCGCCGCTGATCCGTCCCAAAGCTTTATCGAGGTCGCTGTCGAGGGATTTCATCTGTTTGACAGCCTTGTCCCGCGTCAGCCACTGTCCCAAGTCGGTGCCGGCTTCGTCGCAAAGTTGATAAATCGCTTCTGTCGGCGTATCTTTAATCAAAATGTTGGGAAATGCTTCTTTTAAACCCAACTCTTTGAACTTGTTTCGCAGCGGGTAAACCGATGCGTCATCGCCACCGCCGGATTCGCACAAACCGAAAGATTGTTTGTTGTTAGCTGCAACTAAAATTGTGTTGATAGCAGCTTCGGCATTCGCAGCAGCAGTACCACTACTCGGCGGCGAACAAATCACGATACCGGCACCATTACCGACAAGTTCCGCAACTTCTTGCAAGTCGGCGATTCTCAAATCCATCATTTCCACAGCGACACCAGTTTTGGTGATACCGTGGGCGATCGCTTGGCTGAGTCGATCGCTAAATCCGTAGTCGGAAGTGTAAAATACCGCTACAGTGGTTTCTGCCTTAGCTTGCGCTTGGCTCCACTTTTTGTAGCGTCCGGTAAGTTCCACCACATTGTGCCGCAGCAGCGGCCCGTGACCGGTCGCAACTGTACCAATTTCTCCCAATTCTGCCATCCGCTTCATCGCAGCGAGTACCGATCGAGCATTGGGAGCCATCAAACACTCATAATAAAAGTGGTAATCTTCCTCAACTGCTGCTAAATCGTCATCGAAGGTGCTGTCGGTACAGTAGTGCATCCCGAAAGCATCGCAGGTGAACAGCACTTGAGTTTTGCTGTCGTAGCTGAAAATAGTATCAGGCCAGTGCAAGTTTGGCGCCGATACGAATTCGATTATGTGGCCGTTTCCTAAATCTAGTTTGTCCCCGTTTTTGACTACCAATCGCTCAAATGGTTGGTGTACAAGGTTTTCTAAAAATTGAATGGCTACTTTCGCCCCCACGACAATCGCTTGGGGTGCCAGCGCCAGCACGTCTTTGACTAAACCGCTGTGGTCTGGTTCGGTGTGGCTGATAATTAGATAGTCAATCTGTTTGGGGTCAATTTCCCCCGTCAGAGTTTCCATGTATTGCTGGCGAAACTTCTCGTGCGAGGTATCGACGAGGGCTGTTTTTTCACCGCGAATGATGAATGAGTTGTAAGTTGTACCGTTTTTGAGTCCGAATTCGATGTCAAAGCGGTCTCTCTCCCAGTCCAGGCATCGAATTGCCGTTGTATCAGAGGCAATTTCGACTTTTTCCACCGTCAATCTGCGTTGGACTCGTTCAGTCAGCGCTACCATCAGTGCCTCCTTGTCTTTTACCCATTACCTTATTGTTTCCATTCTGACACGTTTCTTTTGTAAATCTTTATAAAATTTCTTATGAGGCTGTTAAGTATCCCAAAATTTATGGCGTAAGGCAGTTCGGCAACAAAGCACTGTACGGGATGTAACGGATTTGATGAAGAAGGAAAATTCAATGAAATCAATTTTGGGTCTATAAACAGTTGACAATAAACTTATCTCTGTGGTAATAAAACTGAGTTGTATCGGTTGGGTAATCGCCTCTTTAGAACACTATCAGTCAAATGCGATTCTCGATCGCGCGGCGATTTGGATTAGAGACAATAACTCCGCATTTAAGTCAACCTAATCAAACGTCATATGCGATCGCGCTCTCTTTCTCTTATCCCCGATTTCTTTAAGAAGTCGGCGATGTGGGGATAATGATAAAAGAAAAAAACTTCCAATCCGCAATCAAAAATTTACTCATTGATTTAAAGCTATGTCTGAAAGTTCCTTTGAGAAAACTAATTTGGGTTGGCAATTAGGACAGTCGCAACAACGATTGCAGGAGTGGTGGGAACTAAAAACAGCCCAAAATATACCAAATGTCAAATTGCCATCTTGGTTTGATTCCCCCATCTTGGGGGCGATCGCTAAAGCCGCCTTTTGGTTAATCTTAGCATTGCTTGCAGTCTGGGCGAGTTGGCAGATTGGGCAACTGTTACGTTTTTATATTCATAATTTCAAAAAGAAGAATCAAACAACTGATGGAATTGCGAAAAAAACAATTAAAGATTTGTCGGTAGCAGAGTGGTTGTTGCGATCGCAAAAGTTGCAGAAACAAGGGAAATACCGCCAAGCTTGCCGCTGTCTTTACATGGCGGTGTTGCAGCGGTTAAATGATGCGGGAACCGTGGTTTACCAACCCAGTCGCACTGATGGGGAATATTTGCAATTAATCCAGCAATTACCCCAGCCAGTGCCTTACGAAACTTTGATAAGAATACATGAGCAACTATATTTTGGGAATACGGAAGCTGACGCCTCAATCTTTGAACAGTGTCAGCAAGCTTATCAACAAATTAAGGATTAAGTAGGTAAACGCAAAAAAACAATAATATCGAATCGATAATTTTATGGGCGGGTTTTTACAAACAATAATTACCACAAACCGACAATCTCAAAAACCCCCACCCAATGGCAAATCGCCATCTACTTCTTTCAATATACAAGAGTTCAAGGTCGTACTCGAATAACGCGAGCAGCATCTAAGAGTACGACCTTGAAATGATTTTATCAGACCGGAGTAGCAAATGGGTTGAAAGCCACGAAACTAGCACCAGCAATGGGATTCTGGTCGAGGCCACCCACAATCAGCCCTGTAGGTGAATCCCATTAGCTGTCGGGGCCAGTGACTGTCACACAGCGAAGATTTTACCCGCGTACCTCACTTTCTTGAAAAAAGCTGTAGTGAGGAGCCAGACTGATAAAAAGCATTTAACTACTTGCGGGACATATTAGTAGAGCAAGGATTGCTCGCCCTACTAACAGCCTTAGATGAGAGTGATACTTGTTGCCGCTGTACTGCCGAAATTGTAGCCCGCAGTGGGGTTAGTAAGACCTAAGCGCACAGTCCCATTATTGGTACTAAATGGGTTGTCTTGAAGAGTAAAGGTTTGGCTGAGTTGGCCGTCGGCGAAGGACAACGTGCCGCCAGTGGAGTCGCCCGGGCTAAGCAGGTAGTCGGTACCAAATACAGGTGCAGGGCCGCTGCCTGGAGTACCCGCCAGAATAATATAATCAATTGATGCTGCACCTAAGCCGCTTGAGCGGGTAACTGTAACCGTTGTGCCGCCCCCCTGAGTGGCGATCGTGCCGTAATTAGACGCACTATACTGGAAGATATTGCCAGATGCACTGCTGCTACCGTCAATAATGTCTAGTCTTGCTGTTGACGGAGTGCCGACGGGGCCGTTGTTGAGAAATAGGTTAACAGTCTCAGTCATTTCAGGCACAGTATCAGGATTGACAAAGATGCTGAACGTCTTGGAAGTTTCCCCAGGGCCAAAGTTGAGTACACCAGCACTAGAGGAATAATCAACCGCAGTTCCAGTTGATAGGGCGGTGCCGTCAAGAGTACTGTAGCTAATCGTTGCAGTCCCCGTATTGGGGCCGATGCGATTGACTGTCACCGTAGCAAAGCCAGATGATTCCTGAGTGCTGAAAGTAGCCGCACTAAAAACAAACTGGGTTGCTGTTGATGTTGGTGGAGTTGGAGTTGGCGTCGGAGTTACCATCGTCCCAGGCGCCACATCATTAATCGTCAAAATTGACGGACTACTGCCGACATTGCCACCGAAGAGCACCAAATTCACCGATTCCGGCGATGATTCCAAAATCGAATCAGTCAAAGCCGTCACGGTGAAACTAGCGGTAGTTACCCCCGCAGCAAAATTCAACGCCCCTGTCGCGCTAGTGTAATCCGCTGCAGTGCCTGCTGAACTTGCCGAACCGTCAAGAGTAGCGTAGTTAATCGATGCAGCCTCCGTGCCACCGGTGCGAGTAACGTTAATCGTCGCCACGCCCCCTTCAGCCACTGTGTAATTTGGTTGCTGGAACTGGAAGATACTTGGAGTTGTCGCCGGAGTTGGCGTCGGAGTTGGCGTCGGCGTCGGCGTCACATCAATGCCTTGATATTGAATACTCCGCACTAGGTAGTCGGAACTATCGCTTTTGGGGGAGGTGCTGAGGTAGGCAGCGGTGGGGTTCGTGTAGCCTTTGGCGGAGAACCGCAGTTCGTCAAAAGTAGCGCCGGTGAGAGAGTCTCCTACTATCTGGAATGTGAAATTGCCATCAATACTATCGCCAGTGAAAGTCACTCCATCTGAAGACACACCGAGCGGTTTTGGAGTGGCAGGAGCGCTGAGGCGAGTGATCGTAAAATTGCTGGCCGATACCGGCGCCCCATCATTAAAGAGTTGCAGCAAACCAACTTCATCGCCTTGATCGTTCACTGTAGAACTTGATTTGGGAAGTAATCCACTCAGGCCGATCGTGGCGCTAGTGATGTCTTTGTTATCTGCCCATTTCACCTTCAGCGCCTGAGATTGATTGGTGTTGGGGTCATAGTTGATTTCCGCCCGCAATTTATTGACATCGGTAAACCAACCACTATAAGAGCCTATGACACCAATACCACCGGTACCGCCGTAGCTCAACCCGCTTTTAGGGGTTTCGTTCGTTGCTAACGTGAGGTTGCTGATTGGAGTAGGGTTAGTGTAGTTCGTTTCAAAGCCATCAAAAGCTATCCCAGACAGTTGGATGCCTTGATCCTGGGCGGCAGTAGGCCATTGTGTAATTAGGTCACTGATGCTGCTGTAATTAGTGTTTTGACCCAAAGAACCATTGATAGTAGCCATAGCTTCTCTTTTGATAATGAGTAATTAAGGATTAGAAGTGACTGAAAACCAGAGGTTGTGCTTTCTTGTAGCGATCGGTTACTGCAAGAAAAATTTCCTCATACGTGCAGGTAAATCAAGTAAAAATGCTTGCCCAATAAGCATCTGAAGGTATTATTGCCCCCGATCGAATGCTGAGTGTAAATACTTACACCTATTTACACCTATTTACATAGATATCTCTAACTTTCATCATCAATAAGTTTTATCCGGAAAAATTGCGATCTTTTTTTCAGCCCTCTCAAAACAATAGTCCGGACAGTTTTCAATCACTAACGGCATAATGCGGGTTTCAGCCTTCTCAGTGAGCTCAAATGCTAACGGTAGAATGAGGGTTTCAGCCTCGGCCTCAAAAACTGTCCGGAGTATTGTCAAAAGCGGGTTTTCCACATCTGTAGAGGAGAGCTTAAATCCCACATTCCGGGCCCCCAAGAGGCAGCTTTCAGTGATTCAGCGGACAAAAGTGAATCAGCCGAGACAATTATGAGTAAAAATACTTATATTTTTATATGTCTAAGCATAAGCCAGTTGAGAATTCCTGAAAATTGAGGTTAGGGCGTAAGTTAAATCTGATTCCTTGAAAAATGCGATGGTAAAAAACCAAGTTTATTGCTGATCCGTAACGTGATTGACGATCGCTAAAAGATGTCAAATGGGTTCTACATAAGGAGTGAGTTGATTCATTCAAAACCCCCCCTCATGTTATATTTATTTGTATTTACTTACTTAACGAGCGATGAAATTGTCAAAGCGTAGGTTATGGTTGTTGGGAGCGATCGCCATTACTGCAATAATTATAATTACCCTGCTATTTGCTCCTGCTAACAACAAAATTAACAGCGGTTCTACCTATAATAGAGCGCCGGACGGCTACGGAGCATGGTATGCTTTTATGTCTAAACGGGGAACCGAAGTTAAGCGCTGGCAAAAACCTTTTGAAGACTTTGCTAAAAACCAAGATGGAAAACTGCCAAGTACACTTTTACGCATATATAGTAGCTTGATACCAGAAGCTGTTTCCGAGCGAGAGAACAATTGGGTAAAACAGGGCAATACTTTGGTAATTTTGGGCGTTCGCGCACCAGTGACAGCAGCTTCTTTTAGTAGCTTGCATCAAGCTTCAGCCGGGGAAATCAAGATTGACACGGGGCGGAGATACCCCAGCGACAAAAAACAAGTTTTAGATGATCAATTTGGGGCAATAGTTTGGAAAAAAACAGTGGGAAAAGGTACAGTTTATTTTGCCAGCACCTCCCATTTAGCTGCTAATGCTTATCAGGATTTTCCAGGTAATTATGAATTTTTAGCAGGGCTGGTTACTCAAGTAGAAGGTGGAGAACAAGAAATAGAAGGTACCCAGCAGGCTCTAGCAGTGAAATTAATCCAAAATTCAATCGACCCACAAAGCCAGGGAACGACGGAAATCCTCAATAAAGTCTGGGTAGACGAATACATTCACGGCTACAAAGATCCAGAAGTTCTTGAACGCGAATACGAGGGGAATTTATTTACTTATTTAGCCAAAACTCCTCTCTTTCCCGTTTTGATACAGGGGACAATTATTTTACTCGTTGCTATTTTTGCCGGGTGGAACAGGTTTGGGCAGCCTGTAACTATATCAGCGCCACAGGTTGACAATAGCGAAGCTTACATTCAAGCATTAGCGGGTGTTTTGCACAAAGCAAACAGCACTGATTTTGCGGTAGAAATTATCGGAAAAGAAGAACAGTTACAACTGCAAAAAGCATTATTATTGGGACAGGCATCGCTGGAAAGTGAAACCCTAACAAATGCTTGGGTTGAGCAAACAGGGCGAAAAGCGGCAGAATTGTCAGAAATTCTGCCCTCGCCTTCTCATAAACGCCGAATCAGCGATTCAGATTTGCTAGCGTGGTTGGGTAAATGGCAGCAGATCCGTCAACATCTCCCCTCTGACAGGAAAAATCTAAAATGAGCGAAACAAATTCGATGTTTAAACGCCTCAGCCAAGCCCTAGACAAAATAGTTGTGGGTCAATCTTCCACTGTACAGCACTTGCTAGTGGCACTTTTGAGCGGCGGCCACGTGATTATTGAGGGAGTCCCTGGAACCGGGAAAACTCTACTTGTAAAAGCGATCGCCCAATTAATTCAAGCAGATTTTCGTCGCATTCAACTAACGCCGGATATTTTGCCGTCGGATATCTTGGGAACGAATATTTTTGATTTTAACAGCCACAGTTTTACCCTGAAAAAAGGGCCAGTTTTTACTGAAGTTTTGCTGGCGGATGAAATTAATCGCACGCCTCCGAAAACCCAGTCAGCACTGCTAGAAGCAATGGAAGAACAGCAGGTAACGTTAGACGGTGAGACTTTAGCACTGCCAGAATTATTTTGGACGATCGCGACTCAAAATTCCCTAGAATTTGAAGGCACTTACCCGCTACCAGAAGCTCAGTTAGACCGATTTTTATTTAAACTTGTGGTTGATTATCCCGATGCAGCCGCCGAAAAGCAAATGTTGCTGAACGCAGAGGCAGGATTTCGCGCCAAACGCCTCGATTTAGCTAGGATAAAATCTTTAGCAACGGTAGAGCAAATAATTAGCGCCCGTCAAGCAGTACAAACAGTGAAAGTAGAAGAGAAAGTGCTTGATTACGTGCTAGCTTTGGTACACAATACGCGAAAACATCCCGATTTGGCATTGGGTGCTTCTCCGCGATCGGCAGTAGCTTGGTTGCAAAGTAGTAAAGCTCACGCTTGGCTAGCCGGCAGGGATTATACTACTCCTGATGATGTCAAGGCGATCGCACTGCCGCTTTTGCGTCACCGTCTGATTCTCAAACCAGAATCGCTGCTAGATGGTTTGCAAATTGATGCGGTAATTGCTTCGGTATTAAAACAAGTTGCTGTACCGAGGTAAACAGAAATATAACTATGACCATTGCAATCAAAATTTTGGATCAGAATGATGTAGACATTCTCAAGAATGTCGATCCAGATGTCTTTGACAACTCGATCGATATCCCACGTACTGAAGAATTTTTGACAGACTCGCGCCACCATCTGGCTGTTGCAATCGATGACGATCGAGTTGTCGGCTTTGTCTCAGCAGTTCATTATGTTCATCCCGAAAAGGCACGTCCTGAAGTGTGGGTTAACGAGGTTAGCGTAGCAGAAACTCATCGTCCGCAAGGTTTAGGAAAGCGTTTGATGAATGCAGTATTTGAGGTCGCTTGTGAGTTTGGTTGTACAGAAGCTTGGGTGCTTACCGATCGCGAAAATACAGCAGCGATGAATCTGTATTCGGCTGTTGGTAATCCAGAAACACCGAGCGATTGTGTTATGTTTACCTTTCGTTTGGAGGAACCGAATTAATGACAAAAAATCTTTATTACGCAAGTATTGTAGGAATTGAGTTCAAAAATACCACACCAGAAGTATGAAGAAGTCTCTAAACGAAGTCAAGAAGCTTGAAGACCTTCCAAACATTGGGAAAGCAATGAGTGCGGATTTGCGAAGCATTGGTATTGAGCAACCAGATCAACTTAAAATGCGATCGCCATTAGAAGTCTTTCACGAACTTGCTAATGTCATGGGACATCGCCACGATCTATGTGTACTTGACGCTCTCATTTCTGTCAAAAGATTCCTCAATGGCGAACCAGCTAAGCCTTGGTGGAGATATACAGGTGAACGACGCAAGCTACTTGCAAATCATGTAAAGGAAGAAAGCAAATGAAATTCGGATATACAATTATTTACGTTGCTGACGTACTAAGTTCATTGACTTTTTTTGAAATGGCTTTTGGGTTCAAAAAGAAGTTCATTGATGAATCAGGAGATTATGGTGAACTTGACACTGGGGAAACAACTTTATCTTTTGCTACACATTCTCTAGGCGCGTCAAATTTCCCAAATGGTTATATTTCGGCTGATTCATCGGATAAACCTTTAGGGGTTGAAATAGCACTTACCACTGATTCAGTAGAAATGGCACATCAACAAGCGAGCGCAGCAGGTGCATTAGAGTTAAAAGCACCTCTCAAAAAACCTTGGGGTCAGATTGTTTCCTATGTTAGATGTCCAGACGGAACTCTCGTTGAATTGTGTACACCAGTATCTTAATCAGAAATTGTAATGATTCCTGCTATTCGCCTTTATTTCCTGTTAGCGATCGCCATTCCGATCGCCCTTTTGCTGGCTATGCTGGTAAATCAGCAGACAAGTATTATCGCCACTTTGCTATTTGACTGTTTAATTGTAGGTTTAGCCATTACCGACGCACTGCGCGTAAAATCTCATCGGGTGGAAGTGACACGCCATCCGTTGCACAGACTTTCGATTGGGCGAGACAATCCGGTTTTACTGTCAGTGCGATCCTCTCCGAGGGCTGCGCTAACGGCAAATCAAACAGCTAAAATTCGCCTGCGCGACTCCTATCCGCTAGAGTTTGATGTCTCTCAACCGATGCTGGAAGCCGACCTCAATCCTAACAGCCATGAGGAATTAACTTATACAATCCGCCCGTCAAATCGCGGAGAATATAAGTGGGGAGACATTCAAGTGCGGCAGTTGGGAAACTGGGGTTTAGCATGGAACGACTGGAAAATACCTGCTAGTGAAAAAGTTGCCGTTTATCCCGATTTAGTGATGTTGAAAGAACTCTCTATTCGGCTAGCATTGGAAAATAGCGGCACAATGCGTGGGTTACGAAAACTCGGCATGGGAACTGAATTTGCCGAACTGCGGGAATATGGTATTGGTGACGATCCTCGCTTGATTGATTGGAAAGCTACTGCGAGGCGATCGCGCCCTTTAATCAGAGTTTTAGAACCAGAAAAAGAGCAAACTTTGATTATTTTACTCGACAGGGGACGGCTGATGACCGCGCGAGTGCAGGGTTTGAAGCGCTTTGACTGGGGAGTGAATGCAGCGCTGTCTTTAGCCTTGGCTGGACTCAATCGGGGCGATCGCGTGGGAGTCGGTGTGTTCGATCGGGAAATCACGACTTGGATACCCCCGGAACGCGGTCAACATCAACACTCTAAATTAATTGAACGCCTGGCGCCAATTCAGCCAGTTTTGTTAGAACCAGACTATGTTGGTGCTGTAACTAAATTAGTAAGTCAACAAACTCGCCGTGCATTAGTAGTGCTAATTACTGATTTAGTCGATGTCACAGCTTCTACAGAAATGCTTTCGGCTTTAGGGCGTTTAACACCTCGTTATTTGCCTTTTTGCGTAACTTTGCGCGACCCTCTCGTTGACAAAATCGCTCACACTTCCACCGTGGAAATTACACCTACTTATAATCGTGCTGTCGCTTTAGATTTACTAGCACAGCGTCAGGTAGCTTTTGCACAGTTGAAACAAAAAGGAGTTTTGGTTTTGGATGCACCAGCCAATCAAATTAGCGAGCAATTGGTTGACAGATATCTGCAACTTAAGTCTCGGAATCAGCTTTAATCTTCTCAGCTTCCGCAGCATTCGCCAAGTAAGGTAAAGGCCCTTTGAGAACCGACCAGTTTTTATAGATGAAACCGATTACCCAAGGGGCTGACAAAACAAAAAACAAGACACCTAGCTGTATTTGCGATCGAAAAACATCTAGAATGTTTGCTGTTTGATTGTCAAAAAATGTTGTATATGACAAATCCCAAATTGTAAAAGTAAGATTTCTCAATGCCATAAAAACTATTAGTACAAGTAAGCTGCGGGTTTTTAGATATAAAATTGTGAAAATTAATATCAAAATAATTATAGATACAAAATATTTATAACCAAAAATTATATTCAGCAGACAAACAGCTATTATTGCTGGGATATTTCCCCATTTTGCGGCCCACCTGTGTAGTAGAATACTTGTCAAAATAAAGGCACTGCATATGCAATTTACTGTACAACTGTTAATAACAAAAATTAAGTAGTAAAGCGCTGGATAAAAGGTTTTTGAACCTGTAATTAAAATACTCCTATTTCTATTATCAATCAGTATTTTCTCAACAAATGAAGGTACAATAAAAGACAAAGGATAATAAAATATTCGGAAGACACCTATTGAAAAAACCACGCTAGCGATCGCAAGACCTACTAATGACAACCATTGGTAGCGATCGGGAACTTTACCAACTAGATATTTAATTTCAATTCCCGCTAGCTTGCATTGTCGCCACAACAATGCCAGGATCAAAATCGATACATAAGTTCCAAATATTTCATTAACTAATGGATCTAATGGTGTTTTACTATCGAACTTTATCCCCAGTCTATAGCCAATCATTACTATTTGAAAGTAAATGCCCATAGTTAATAAAAAAAACCATCCAAATATATGCCGAACCTTGATTCGAGAAAAAGGATTGTCTTCGGGAAAGCGGATGTTACTAAGAGTCATGATTTTAATTGATTATGTGGCTCGATATTATATAATGCAAGGTCTCGTAGATACTGTCTTGATCTGTCAAGGGGTAGCGAGCAAATAAGTTGGATCGAAAGGCTTTTGGGACTTTAAAATACC